>NZ_JBPLBG010000020.1:0-35296 GCF_054039255.1 Candidatus Harpocratesius sp. | reverse complement strand
TAAAAAATTGAATATATCATATCAAATGGTTGGAACTGTTCTTCCAACTCTAATTACCTGCAAAATGGAGAGGTGACTTCTTAAATCTAACCACAAAAAAGTAAATCATGGGAATTAGGAAATTCTCAAACCCTCAAATACAATTCGAAAAATTATTTTCTATTTCACAATACCAGTTGGAATATTAGTTATTCTAGGATCTATATATGCTGTACTAATAAAGGGTTCTATTCCTCATACACCCACGCTTTCTTTCTCAATTTTATTTATGATTGCATCATTTCTGATTGGAATGTATCTATATTTCTTTTTAATGATTGTAGCTTTTCAAACCCAGAAAAAATTAAATGATCCTGTTGGAAAGAAAGGTTTTACATACTTAATCATATTTTCAGCTACAGCTGCAGTATTTCTTCCGTTGAATATTGTAGTTACTCTCACAAGTTTAAAAAATTCTATATTTTATGGTATAGTATGGGCTTTAGCAATTGTCAGCACAATTTATGCTTATCTTGGATTTATTTTTCCATTTAAATCAGATAGTAAAGAAAATTAACAAAATTTGATGAAAAATAGAATACTATTAACGACAACAAGACAACAATTAATTTCTTTTTTTGTTTTTTTATGAGATCTTATTATTTATTTCCAATTATATAAATTAATTAATAATATCAGAAATAATAAAGAATAGCATTGCTGTAAAAAATTGTCACGACATGTCCAAGCCTAATTTAAGATGATAAAATCAATCAAAAAAATCAGAAAAAATATTGTAAAAATATTCCAATCTCTTCTATTTTCCTTTAGAAAATTCATCGCTTTTCATTTTACACAATCAATTTTAGAAATTTCGCCACTTTGTAAAGAATTATAAGAAAAATAATTTAAAGTTGGCTTCATTTGTAAATATAAAGGGCCCATGGCTTAGTTGGTAAAGCGCCTGACTCGCACTCAGGAGATCGAGGATTCAAATTCCTCTGGGTCCATATCTTTTTCATTAAAAACTTTTATTTTTTTCACCATTATATGAAGATGATCATTTTTATTATTATTATCGTGCATTTTTATATATGCTTAAAGATATTCCTTTCAGAAATATAATTTCTAATAGAAATTATTAATGTATTTCTTGAATATTTTGTTTGTTATTATTTCTGTGATGGATTAGGTCAATATGTAATTTTTCATCGACTTTTCGAAATTGTTTGTGCAGATATCTTTGAGTCTTGCAGAACGAACAGATTTTTCCGAATGTTGGTCTTCCACATTGACTACACAAGTGTTCTGACTGTTCTGGCTTTATTTGTGATTGATATGCTTTATTTATAACAGGTTGAAGTTTTTTATAAAATCCACGTGTATATGCAATCATATTACCTTTCCTATATTCTTCAATTTCTAATAGAACTCCCTTTAATTTATTTACTGGTGATTGTCGGGCATAAGGGCATTCTGTGGGGAGATATGGGATATTCTTATAATAAGCATACATAGTAATTTCTAATTCGCTTATGAAAAAGAGAGGTTTGACTCTGGGAATCAAAAATTTGGACTTGCTATTCGATTTTGGTCCTGGTCTGCTCAAAAACATTAAATTTTGATTTAAAAAATTATTCAAAAGACTGGTCGCTTCGTCGGTTAGATTATGACCTGTTGCTACTGCTGTAAAACTGTGTTCATATGCAAATTTATTAATGTTATAACGTTTATATGATCCACAATAAGAACATTCTCCCCTAAATGCTTGTAAATCATATTGCCAATGTGATTTCTTATATAATTCTCTCAGATTATGAAGATCATCAATGTTAATGCCGTAATCTTTCTTAATATTTAATGTATGAAATGGAATATCAAAATTTTTGCACCAATCTTTTGCAATTTTACCCGAGTCAACTGAATAATTGTCTGATTTAATCCCTAATTCGATGTATAAGGCTTCGATGTCTAAATTTTCTGGATAGAGTGTTTTAATAATTGATATTAATACTTGTGAGTCTTTCCCTCCACTTGCAGCAATCAATAACTTTTCTCCTCGATTTGGGTGAAACATATGCTTTTTTTCTACTAATTTTTTTACTCTCTTTTCGACATTTTCTAAAAAATGCTGTTTACAGAGCGCCAAATTTGAATGAGGGATTCGAAACACTGCAGATTGGTGACACTTTTCAAAAAATTTACACTTGCGGCCCATGTTCCTTATGGGTTCCAAGAATTCTTTCCATTTATCCCTTTTGCTTATTAAATAGAAATAGGTGAAAGTGCAGATTAGTGCGAATTAGTTTTCACTATAACAAGATTTAATAATAATATAGCAAAATTTTATTAATTGTACACTCTCTTTTATCTTACAACTTAGAAGCAAGTAACACAATTCCAAAAGAAATGTTCATATTCACTTTCTTTAATACCTAATGACGATCCAATCTTCAGTCGATCTTGGGGAAGTGCAGAAGGGTAGAAGAATCTTTTGTGAAGAACACAAACTTTTGATGAATTGCATGCTACTATGCTTAATTAGGTGTTAATTTAAAATGTGTGGTATTTTTGGACTGATTACAAAAGAGAAGGATCTCCCAGTTGCTCGATTGATTAGGGAAGGTCTTGAACGCTTAGAATATAGGGGTTATGATTCTGCAGGCATTGCTATGGTCAATAATGGTCGTATAGAAGTGCGTAAAAAAGCAGGTCGAATTGCAGATATCAATAAAGATGGATGGCTTGATTCTACTCCAGGAACATTTGGAGTTGCTCACACAAGATGGGCTACTCATGGAAAACCTGTATATAATAATGCACACCCCCATGTGGATTGTACAGGCAAAATTGCTTTGGTACATAATGGAATCATTGAAAATTATCAAGATTTACGCAAAGAATTAGCGATGCGTGGGCACACCTTTCAATCTGATACTGATACTGAAGTATTTCCTCACTTAATTGAAGAATTTATGGGAAAAGGATTTGACTTAAAAGATTCAGTAATGGAAGCTGTAAAACGTTGCAAAGGTGCTTATGGGATTGTTGTGATTCATGCTGATAATCCAAATTATATGGTTGTGGCACGAAAAGAATCTCCTTTGGTTATAGGAATTATTCCCGGAAAAACAACTTTCTGTGCTTCAGATATTCCTGCATTTTTACCTTTAACTCGAGAAGCAATTGTTTTGGATGATAATGAAATTGCTGTTTTACGGCCTGGTGAAGTGGAAATCTATCAGGTTAAATCGGGCGAAAGAATTCAAAATAATCATTTCCAAGTTAATTACAGCATAGATGCAGCTCAAAAAGTGTTAGATGGAAAACCCTACAAGTGGTTTATGCATAAAGAATTGCATGAAGTTCCCAGAAAAATTCGTGATCAAATGAGTATGACTCAAGATCGCTTAGATTCGTTTGCCCAAGCCATTTTAGATGCAGACCATGTGTTTATAACTGCAGCGGGTACCGCCTTTTATGCTGCTTTAGCTGGAAAATTTCAAATGACCCGTTTTGGAGGACCTTATATTCAAGCAATTTTGTGTTCTGAATTTATAGATGCTGTTCCGGAAATGAAACCAAATTCTTTAGTAATTGCAGTATCTCAATCAGGCGAAACTGCGGATACCATCGAGGCGGTTCGTTATGCGCGTGAAAAATTTGGTGCGAAAATTTGCTCTATTGTGAATGTGGTAGGGTCATCGCTAACACGCTATTCTGATGAAGTCATTATTACTACTGCTGGACCTGAAATTGCTGTTGCTTCCCAAAAAGCTTATTGCACACAAATCACAGCGATGAGTTTGGTTGCCTTGCGTATTGCAGAATTAAGTCACAAATACAGTTTGGCTCAAATTGAAGCGTTTCGCAAAGCTTTACTTGATACTGCTGATGTAATTGATCATTTAATTATTGAAGAAGGAAAAATCCGAGAAATTGGGCTTAAAATTGCACATGCAGATAATATTTAT
Source organism: Candidatus Harpocratesius sp. (assembly GCF_054039255.1). Taxonomy (NCBI): domain Archaea; kingdom Promethearchaeati; phylum Promethearchaeota; class Promethearchaeia; order Promethearchaeales; family Promethearchaeaceae; genus Candidatus Harpocratesius; species Candidatus Harpocratesius sp. The sequence continues at coordinate 31,343 of NZ_JBPLBG010000020.1, read as the reverse complement.
TTTCTTGCGCGTGGATTGGGGCAAGCAGCATCCTTGGAAGGTGCGCTTAAATTAAAAGAAATTGCTTATATTCATACTGAAGCGTATGCTGCAGGTGAATCAAAACACGGTCCAATTGCACTGATTGAAGATGGCTTTCCGATTGTTTTCGTAGCAATCCCTGATCAAACTTATGATCGGTTAATCGGAAATATTATGGAAATGAAAAGTAGGGGAGGGATGATAATATCAGTAGTTGCTGATTATGATTCAAAAGTTACTGAAATTTCGGATTATACCATTAGAATTCCCATAGCAAATTCGCCAGAAGCTATAGCTATGGCGGCTGTTCCTTTTGCATTTGCTTTACAAACTATGGCTTATTTCATCGCTGATTCTAAAGGTCTTGATCCAGATAAACCTCGTAATTTGGCGAAAAGTGTTACCGTAAAATAAAAAATTTTTTGTATTTTCTCATTTTATCTCGATTATGCAACTAGTATACGAACCACAAAAAATTGAACTCAAGTGGCAAAAACAGTGGGCAGACTCCAAAATCTTTGAAGTAGAGAAGGATTCTTCTAAACCAAAATTTTATGTGCTAGAAATGTATCCCTATCCTTCTGGAAAACTTCATTTAGGACATCTCAGAAATTATACTATTGGAGATACATTCGCTCGATATAAACGAATGAAAGGTTTTAATGTTCTTTATCCAATGGGTTATGATTCATTTGGTCTTCCCGCTGAAATTGCAGCTATCAAGAAAGGAACACCTCCAGAGGTCACAACACGTGCTAATATCGCCAGTATTAAAGCTGACCAAAAACGAATCGGATTTAGTTATGATTGGCGTCGTGAAGTTTCATCTATTGAAGAGAAATATTATAAATGGAATCAATGGATGTTTCTCAAGATGTACGAACGTGGTTTAGCATATCGCAAAGAATCTTTAGTTAATTGGTGTCCAGGTTGCAATTCCGTTTTAGCTAATGAGCAGGTAATTAATGGAAAATGTTGGCGCTGTAAAACTGATGTTGAACCTAAGTTTCTGTCTCAATGGTTTTTCAAGATTAGGGAATATGCTGATGAGCTCCTATCTGGATTAGATGGCTTGAACTGGCCTGAAAAGGTTAAAACCATGCAGCGTAATTGGATTGGACGCAGTGAAGGAACCACCGTTGATTTTCAAGTGGAGGGAACTGATCAAACTTTAAGTATATTTACCACTCGAGTTGATACAATTTTCGGAGTTACTTTTATGACGATGGCAGCAGAGCATCCGTGGTGTAAAGATTGGGTGCTAGGGACGGAATATGAAGAAAAATACAATGAATTTTACCAAGAAGTTATGAAACAAGATCGATATGAGCGAATGTCCGAAGAAACTGAGAAAAAGGGGATGTTTTTAGGGAAATATGCAATAAATCCGTTAAATGGTGATAAAATTCCAATTTATGCTGGGAATTTTGTAATCTATGATTATGGTGCTGGTGCGGTAATGGCTGTGCCTGCTCATGATCAACGAGACTTTGAATTTGCGAAAAAATATAACATTCCAATAAAAGTCGTAATACAACCATTTGATGGATTTAAGTTGAATGGAGAAAAAATGTCCCGTGCTTTTGTTGAAGATGGAATCTTAGATAATTCAGAAGAATTCTCCGGGATGGAAAACCGCTCTGCGATTAAGGCAATTGCAGCAAAACTACAAGAGATTAAGAAAGGAGGCCCTACAGTCAATTATAAAATTCGTGATTGGTTAATTTCTCGCCAGCGATATTGGGGAACTCCTATACCAATAATTTACTGTGAGAAATGTGGAATTATTCCTGTACCATACAATGAGCTGCCTGTAAAATTACCTAATGATGCTGTTTTTGGAAAATCTGGTAATCCTTTAGAACATAGTCCCACTTTTATGAATGTATCATGTCCCAAATGTGGAGGTAAAGCACGAAGAGAAACTGATACGATGGATACTTTTGTTGATTCTTCATGGTATTTCTTCCGATATACAAGCCCTTTTTCAGAAGAAGTGCCTTATGAAAAGGATGATGTGGAATATTGGGCACCAGTGGATCAATATATTGGTGGAATAGAGCATGCAATCCTTCATTTGTTATATGCGCGCTTTTTTACAAAAGTAAGTCGTGATTTGGGATTACATTCGATTGATGAGCCATTCAAAGCCCTCCTTACTCAAGGAATGATAAATAAGGCTCATCCATATTGTGAGTATTGTGACAAATTTCTTCCTGCTGCATTTGATAAAGATGGAAAATGGGAAGGTGATTACGATCCAGAGACTCAAACATGTAAAACATGCGGTAAAAAATATATCTTGAAATCTGCAAAAATGTCTAAAAGTTTGGGAAATACTGTATCTCCCAAAGGAATTATTGAAGAATTTGGGGCAGATACTGCTCGCTTCTTTATGATGCATGGTGCTAATCCAGAAAAAGAATTGGAATGGTCCGATGCAAATTGCAGTTCAGATCATAAAATTCTAACAAGAATATGGCAATTACTTACCCAAAAAGTCGATAGATTTCGTAAAATTTCTGATGTCAATGATGAATTTATAAGATTTCGTTTAAATCGGATGGTAAAAAATGTGACTGAAAATTATGAACAAATGCTAATCCGAGATGCTTTAAATGAAATCATCACCTTTGCTGAAATTTTGCGAAGCTATGCAGCTATGCACCCATTGAAATCTTTATATGAAGAGGCAAAAGAAAAATTAATTCTAATGCTTGCACCAATTGTTCCTCATATGTGCGAAGAACTTTGGCAAATTCACGGGCATTCAGAAATGATTGCTTTAGCTTCATGGCCAAAATATGATAGCAAATTAATTTCCCCTGAAATAGAAAAACACTGGCTTTGTTATGATAATGTTGTGGAAGATATTAAGAATATCCAAAAAATATTGAAGAACACCGCTAAAGAAGTCAAAATTATTATTGCAGCGGATTGGAAGAATGAATTTGTGCAGAAAATGTTGAAAGAAGTACTAGATGGTAAAAACTTTGGTGAACTAATGAAAATCGCGATGAGTAATACTGATTGGAAACCCTATGGAAAAATGGTAAAGGGATTTATTCAAAAACTATCCCGAAATCCTGGTAAATATTCTGTTCCTTTTAAATCTCAGACAGATGAGTATAATTTCTTAAAAAAAAATTCTATATTGCTTGAACGAGAACTAGGGATGAAGATTCAAGTATTTCAAGAAGAAAAAGCAGAAGATAAGAAGAAATCGCAAGCTTTACCTGGAAAACCTGCGATTATCCTTCAGTAAATCGTTAATTAATTTTTTTTGCGCTTTTTTCTCTTTCTCATCCAGTAATTTCCACCACTTCGCTTCCGCGTGTGTGGAATTTAGCATCCAAATAGATTAGTAATCCATGACCTCCATGCTGGAATACTATAGAAACAGGAAAACTACTTGCATTTTCAATTAAAGTTTTTCTCACACAGACATAATAATTTTCTTGGCATACTGGACATTTACTTTGAATCCATTTTATACGATTTTTCTGGGCATTTTCAATATTAGAATTCATTGTGGTTTTAAAACCTTCGAAAATACTTGTCATTCCTGAAAAGAAATTTTGATAAATCGCCCCATAAGAATTGAAAAATTGTTCTATGCATTCTTCCAATATTGCTTCCATCATTTGATATTGAATTTCCACTTCTGCCATTATAAAGAAGATAATTCCTCGATCTTTAATGAAAACCATTCGTCTATTTGGTTTTTCTATATGTAAAAAGAACTTTTCTTTAGCCATTTTTCTTGCAGCTTCAATATCCATGGGAAATACGTTGGTTGTTGGGCTGGTCCATCTAACAAAATTAGTATTTGTATCTAATCCAATATCTATGCACAATATTGAATTTTGAAGGTGTTCATAACTAGCTAGTGGCAATTGTTATCCCTTTTTGTTTTTTAATAAATTGATCTATAATAATAGTTATTAAAGTATAAAAAAAAATGTAGCTATTCTTAATTAAGAATCAAGAGTCAAGATTTTCTTCGATTTCAATTTCGCGTTTTAGCTTCAAGTAGATTTTCTGTTCTTTTAAGTAATCTTCATCTGAAATTTTTCCATCTGCATAATCTCTATCAATTGCATCCATCTTTTTTCTTAAAGCGGTTAATTTTTTTCTTTTTGCAGCTGTTTGTTTTCGCCGTTGGGCTTTATGATAATTCATAATTGCATCTTTAACTAGCTTTGCAACTTTTTTATTAGGATCATTAACTGCTTTTTCTAAATGTGGAAGTGCAATTTTTAATTGATCTGGATTAGACTTACTTAATTCGAGTAAATTTTCTGCTACTTTTAATCGTTCTTCTAATAAAGGGCTTGAAAGAGATTCTATTAATTTTGGAATTGCAACATTTTCTAAAATATCATCTAAATATGCTTCTACTTCAGAAACTAATTTTTTAGGAAATTCTTTTTTATACATTGGGATACGTTTATCTTTCATAACACCTATAAAAAGTAAGGGCATTTCTGCATCCCAATCCTTCATTTTTTCCTTTTCTACTAATTGTAGAATTCTTCCATCATCTGTTCTAAAGATTTTCATATCCAATCTCCAGAATAAAGTTTATTTGGTAAATAGGTATCAGTTAAGTATTCAATTCCATGAGAAGATAGCGCTTGGATTTCTGCTTTCATTTTTGTTTTCTTCATTAGTTCTAAATCTTCTTTCCACTTTTTATTTGATTGCACATACGGTTCAGCTATTATATCATCTAATCTTTTCATGTCTACTTTGTTCATAGGAATACGACAGCTATAATCTACCCCATATTCATCTAAATCTCTAGAGAGTACACCTAAAAGGTGCATATCAGGAGTTGCTAAGAAAGGTGATTCATAGGACAGTCGTTTTGAACCCCGAATATAAACTGAATATATATAATGTCCATACGGATCTGCATCAACAACACAGTAAGTAGGAAGACGAAGATCTCTATTAATTTTCTTTAAAAACATACGAGTTGCTACATTTCCTACACCTTCTGCGGTTAATGCAATACATGGATATTTCCGCCACCATTTTTCTTCAATAATTCGCATCATTGCAGCATCTTTTTCTAGAACTAAAATAAATTCTGCATCTGATTCAATCACTTCTACTTGATCTATCATTGGAGTAATGGACCAAGATCCTGAACCTTGGGCATCTAAATCGATAATTTCATTACCATCTTTAAGTCGTAATCGTCCCACTGCAGAACCTCGAGCTTTTGCTACTATTCCAGTAGAATTTCGCGTTGTTTTTAATAATGTTGATGCATCTTCAATACTTGCATCACTAAACTTTTGTTCTTGAAAAAGATTGACATCTCCATAGTAAACTTCACGTTTTGTCATATGTTTCTTTTTTCGTAGCAATTCATGAATTATTTCGAGAACTTTCATCAAACGAGCTGTTTCCTGAGCCGATGTTAAAGTTAGTAATGATTTATTGGTTGTTTTATGCCCTAATAATAAAAGATCTTGCTTTTCATCATAAATAATATTAGATGCAGTGCGGCTGGGAATTTTAAATGTAGGATATCCAGTTATTTTAATCTGATTTACTAGATCCCATGCAACTTCGTTTATCCTATTTAGAGCTTCATTCATGGATAATTCATCAATTTTTACTGATTTTGGCGGTATTTCGTATGTAGTTGCTCCACCTTCTTTTAATCTTTCTTCCAAAAGTTTTCGAACAGGAAGTAAATCCTTCATTTCTAAATTTTCTTTTAATTCACGGATGGGTGTTACTACTTTAGATTTTGTTTTTGCTTTTGTCTTTCGTGTTGTTTTTTTCCGTTTTGAATTTTTTTTTGCCATTTCTTCAATATTCTCCTAATTTGGGCTAAGTTTCCAGAAAGTTCGGCCACCTTGAATTGATAATAATAGTTTTTTTTCTCGCGTAAGTTGTTTTAGTTTTAATTGAAGATACCGCGCATCTTTTACATCTTTTATTTCTAAAAGTTTAATTAGATCTTTGATATTCAGCCATTTATGATCCTTCATTGTTTGTAAGATTAAGTCAGTTGTTATAACCCTAATTTTAGATTTTGGTTTTATTAGTTTTTTAGGTAAAGATGTTTTGTTAACTTTAATTGATTGAGGGAGTATTGTTTGTTTTTTTTCTGTAAAATTTGACTTTACAGTTATCTTCTGCGATTTTTTTGCTGATTTCCTTTTCGTTTTTGTTTTTATATCAGATTCTGATTGAGAGATCTGATCTTTCAATTTTATTACTTTTTTACTTGATTTTTTTTTAATAGATTTAGATTTCCATTGTTCAATGATTTCATCTACTTTTTGAACCGATTTTGGGGCAACCATTGATGAAGTTTTATGAATCATAGTCTTTTTACCAGAAATCTTATGAGATTCTGTTGATTTTAGGTGAGTTTCTTTTGTTTGAGTTATATTATTATCTTTGTTTTCTGTATTTGCGCTATTTGATTGTGAATTTATCATTTCTTGCTGTTTTCGCTGTTTTATCAATTTTGCTTTGATTTCTTCTGCAGATGGTCCATCTGAATCATCTTCTTTTTCTTCTTCTAATTGTTCAGGGACATCCAGTTTTCCTTCTAATCGTCTTTGAATTTGTGCTTCTAGTTCTTCGCGGGTCGGTGCATCTTCAGAGTTTATATTTTGCACAATATTTACTAAAGATGTCACAAAAATTGGGATATATTTCTCAATCACTTTTGAACGTTTTCTACGATTTTCTCTTTTTTGTTTTCGATTTTGGTAATTTCTGATTTTTCTTCCAATAGTTTCTAAACAATACTTAATTTCTTTTAAAAGAACTTCGTCTTCAGCTAATGCATTTTTTGATTGAGATTTGAACATTAAATGAACATAAGGTCCTGAAACATTTACTAAAATGCGAATTGAACCCTTTGGAATTCCGTTATCAAATGTATCAAGCTTATAATTTTTCCAATTAACCATTTGACACCCTTTCCAAATAGCACAATCTGAATTATCCCTCATCTTTGGGGTTCTATTCACATATCGCATTAAAACTTGCTGAGCTGTTTTTGTTTGAGGTATTTTTGGACTAATTGCGATTCCAGCTTCGACCACAAATGCCAGACCTTTACCGCTGGTTGGAGGTCGAGTATGTCCATAAATAAAATCTTCTTCAATATTATGTAAAGCATCAAATTTTTGAAATAAATTGCGATATTCTTCAATTTCTGCATTGATATCTTCAAGTAGTAAATCTTTATACGAAATTTCGTTCGAAAAGTAAAGAGGTTGAAGAAATTTATATAATATTCTGTAAGTAAAATTTTGGGCTTCATTTTTACTTAAAGAATTAATTGATGGTTCTAAATCATGGAATAAATCGGTTCGAAATGCAGGATTTAAGTTAAACTCTTTAATTAAAGTCGTTTCTAATACACTCGCTCCAATAGGAACAGCAGGATCTGAAGGAGGACTCATATATTTTTGGGCTTTAAATGATTTAAATAGGGCTTCTGTTTGTTTTTGAGTTAAAGAATTGGGTCGGGCATTTGAGATTAGTAGCTCTTTAACACCTTCTTCCATCTTATCTGTAATACTAACATCAGTCACTTCATTAGATTCTATGAAAATGAAGTTTTTAACAACATTTGATAGTGTTTTTTTCATTTTTCCTAATTGTTTCAAATCAGAAGTAATCTCTTTTTCTAAAGCGGTTATTTTTTTCTTTTGTGCTGAAATTTCCTTTTTAATAGAAAGTGTGCTAATTTTCTTTGTAATTTTCTTTATTTGGCGATTTTTTTGTTTAATACTTTCTTTTATTTTATTATAAGGATTAATGATTTCCCAATATTGAGCAAGATTATCTTTATTCTCGATATAATAAATTATCCATTTCTCTCTTGGTTTTTTCGCTCTTCCAAAAATTCGTTTTTCCTTTCGAGCAAAATAAATCTTCTCTAATTCGTTGTGTGCCCATGTAATAATTCCATGGTTTAGATTTAATAGATTTAATTCCCGTTCCAATTCAATTTCTGCTTTAAATAAAATATCTTTTGCTAATCCTGAACTTAATCTAACAAAATTATCTTGCAAAAAAGCACTGAGTGTAAGTTTATTTGAAGTTCTCAATAAATCCTGAAAATCTCCAATGTTTACTGAAGAAGGATGTGGTAAAGCATAAGTTGGTTCGCGTGGAAATCTTGATACTCTTCTTGGATAAATTTCTTCATTTCCATATGGATCTAAGAAAACAATTGTAATATGAGGATTTGTCAAAGCAGTCATTTGAATATAAGAATCAATGAACCCCTTTCGATACTTGACATTAATATAATGTAATCTAATATAAGTTCCGTGTTCAAATGGACATTCGATTTCGGTGGGTGGCACTACATATTCTTTATTATTTTTTGAAGTTGTGTAAAATTGTGAGCAAATTCCATATATGTGATTGATATCTTTACTTACTACAGTTATCGGTTTTCCTGTTGTATTTTGTGCATCACTGAAAGCACTGGGTGATCCAAATCCTTGAGATCCACGAGTTTGTCTCAATTTTTGTGATTTACTTGAAGCAAGATATTTTCCAAATTTTTCTAAATCAATCGGTGCCATTCCTGTACCATTATCAAAAATTTCGAAATCATATTCAAATACTTCTTTCTTTGTTTTTGATGAATCAGCAAAAACTTCTTGCGCTTCTTTTTCAGTAAGCTGAATAATGACAAACGGTTCGCGTTCTACAAGAACTTGTATAGGAAAAATAAAGTTCTTAATTCCTTCCATAATATTTTGGACTTCTTGAGCCCTTTCTTCATCTTTTTTCTGCAGAATCCTTAATTTTCTTGCTTCTTCATCATCTTCGGGTATTTCTTCTTCTTTCTTTTTTATTTCATCATCTATTATTATTTCTTCGTCTTGTTCATGATCTTCTTGGATTAATGCTATGGAACCATCCTCCAATAAAGAGTATCCTTCATCATCAACCATTTCTGAATTTAATTTTTCTTCTAATTTCTGTAGATCTTCTTCACTTACTCCACCACTTAAAAAAGACAAATTTTGAAGCAACAAATCATCTTTAAGTTTAAAAGTATATTCTGGATGGAGTTTTGACTCTTTCCAATAAAAGGATTCTACTGCATCTAGACTGTTATCTAAAAATTCAATGCAATATTGAGTATGTTTATTAAGTCCAAAATCAAACCCTACTAACTGAGTTCTCTTCCTAAAGAACTCAGCCACAGATCCTTGGCGAATTGTTTCTATAGGTGCTTCTTTAGTTAATGTTTTTTTATGAGAAGTGCCAGATTTTTTTAAGGTTGAAGATTTTCGTGCCATTCTGATTCAAAATTCCTTTATTGAGAATAATTTTTCCATTTCATCATCCTATCTATATTCGACAAAATAGAAAGAATTTCTCACTAATTTTTCAAATCCGATCTATCTAACGATCTTAATAAGGATTTGCATTTAAGCCTAATAAATAAAATTTCTGATTTTTTCATTCTTTTTAGGAATAATTATGCACCTTAGTATTATATGATGGTATATTCTAAACTTTTAATTACTTGCTTATATGTTTTCTTTATTATGAATAATAACTGGCAATCTCAAACTCATCCTACAAAAGATATTCAAGGAATTACGAGTTCAAAACTAAATGGAAAGAGATTCTGCATTTGCTTAACTGGAAGTGTAGCAGTCATCAATGCACCAACAATGGCTCGAGAATTGATGCGTCATGGTGCGGAAGTATTCACAGTAATGACTAAAGAAGCCACTGATTTACTTCAGGCGGAATTAATGGAATGGGCAACTGGTAATCCAGTTATATTGGACATAACAGGGCAAATAGAACATATTTCAATGGCAGGAGAGAGAGAAAATAGTAAAGGTTTTGCTGATATGATCATTGTTTATCCCGCAACAGCAAATACAATTGGGAAAATGGCTAATGGGATTTCTGATACTGCAGTAACCGCTATCGCTACTGTGGCTTTGGGAAGTAAAACACCCATGATTGTTGTTCCTGCAATGCATGATTCTATGTATAAAAATCCAATTGTTAAGGAAAATATTGAAAAATTGCGATCCTTAGGAGTACAGATTGTAGATCCTCGAATGGAGGAAAATAAAGCAAAAATTGCTACAGCTGAAGATGTATTGTTGTCTGTATTTGACTTTATTGGTTTAAAAACAATTGAACAAGATTTTCAGAATAGAAAAATATTGGTAACGGCTGGAACAACTAGAGAATGGATTGATCAAGTCCGATTTTTATCTAATCCTGCATCTGGTAGGATGGGAATTGCTATTGCTAAAGCATTAGTTGATAGAGGTGCCAATGTTGTCTTACTTTTAGGGCCTTCTTCACTTAAACCGTCTCCACATCCAAAACTTATTGTAAAACATCCTATATCAACGCAAGATTTTGTTAATTTTGCTTCTGAAGTGTTGAAGAGTGGAGATTATGATATTTTAATTTCTGCAGCTGCATTAGCAGATTTCACTCCTAAACAAACTTATGATGGAAAAATCACTTCTGATTTAGAAGAACTGCAGATCAATTTAGTATCAACTCCTAAACTTATTCAGATAGCACGGAATATTGCTTCTAAGTTGTTTATTGTCGGATTTAAAGCAGAGTCTCAACTGGAACAAGAAAAAATAATTGAAAACGCTTATAAACGATTAAAAAGTTCAAATATAAATCTTATTGTTGCTAATTCAGTTCATCCTGATGCTTTAGATCGGGGATTTAATGCAATAAGTAATGAAGTTTTCATAATAAATCCCAAAAAAGAAATAAAACATTTTAAATTAGCATCAAAAATTGAAATTGCTCATCATATTTTGGATTGTATAAATAGCGAGATAAGTAATTTTTAAAATCATAATTAAAAAATCATTTGTAAAACTCGAGATTTTTTTTGAATTTTCATTTTTATTAATTTTTCCACAAAAGTTATAAAAGTAAACGACAAAAGTATATATTGAAGGGGTGGGTTTTTTTTGTCTTTTTTAGAAATAACATACAATGATTTTTACCTAAATCGAAATAAAGAAATCCGTATTATCAGTTGTGAGCAGATTTGTGGAAAACAGATTAGGATTAATTTTGGAGAAGATTCAGTCAAGAGCAAAATGGAAGATATTCACAGTAAAGATCCTCACAGATATAAAATAAATAAAGGGAAAAACGTATTTAGAGTTCAGAGTTCAAATTTTACTGATATTACAACAACTTCAAATGGTACATCACCTTGGTTTTTAGTTCGTGCACATAAATCTAATCGTAAGCAGATTAATTTTCTATTTTTAAATCAAGTTCTTTGGGGATTGGAAATTTCCAGTGGATTGCGAATGAAAAAAAGTTGTGAAACTTATGGACCTGATAAAATCGCAGAGTATCTTTTAAATAAGGTGAATTCTATTTTTAGAGAACCTGAAAAATGGCACCAAATTGAATTTTATTGTCGTTAATTGAATTTTTATTCCATCTTGATAATTTTAATTCCTTCATATTTTTTTTGTTGAATTTTAACTTACAATAAATATTATCGATTAATAGAATTAATTAAAAATATTGCTGAGAATCTTTTCTTATCAATAATTGGTGATATATATTCCTCTAAAAGAATTGTTGACGGCAATTGAAAGACTTAAAGTCTTTTTTCTGGAAAAAATAGGGCAATCTCAAGAAAAGAATTTAATAACTAAAGATTTACAAACGAGTGCGCACGATTCTGGGCCAGATAACGATGCATCTTCAAAGCAGAGTGGATATTCTCCTAAAATTTTTAAAAAAAGCATCCACATATATAGCCATTTAGATGCAGATGGGCTTTGTAGTGCAGCAATAATTGCAAGAATGTTAGAAAAGAAAGGAATTGGATTTCAAATTACCATATTACGTCAATTAGAATTGCAATATATTCAAAATATCGCTGAAGAGCAACAAAAATATAATCGATTTATTATTTTTTCAGATTTTGGTTCAGGACAAATAGAATTTATTGAAAAATTTTTTCAAACTGATGACTACATAATTTTAGATCATCATAAACCAGAATTTGAGTCAAAAATGCCAAAGATCAACCATATCAATCCCTATTATTATGGAATTCGTGGAGATGATGAGATTTCTGGTGCAGGTGTTTGTTATCTGTTTGCAAAAGTGGTAGATTCGAGGAATCAAGATTTAGCCTTTATTGGAATCATTGGGGCAATTGGAGATATGCAGAATAATGCTGAAAAAGGAGAATTTCACGGGATTAATAAAATTATTTTAGATGATGCTTTAGCAACTAATCAAATTTCGGTGGAATTTAACTTAGCTATTTCTCGAACCAAGACACTAGCATATGCTATTGCATACACACTTCCTATAGTATTACCAAAAATAACAGATAATTTATCCAATGTTGAAATGTTCTTAAAAAAAAACCAAATTAGATCAACTGATGAATTAGGAAATCCTCGAACTTTTCTTGATCTTTCCAACCTCGAACGAAAAACACTGTTAAATGCATTGATTAAATTTGCTTTAGTTGAATGTGGTATGAATCCAAAAAAAAGCAAAGAATTACTTCAGAACATTTATATCTTAAATGATTTTAATGAAAAATACAAAATTTCTGATGCAAGAGAAATGTCAAGTTTATTAAATGCGTGTGGAAGAAGTGGAAACAGTTCATATGGAATTGCTGCTTTATTAGGAGATGGAGATTCTCTTCAAAAAGCTATTGAGTTTAGTAAATCATATAAACATGAAATTTTTTTAGGCGTTAACCGTGCACGTGAAAATATTCGAGAATATGAATTTATTCGAACTGTATATGAACAGTCAATAAACGAAAAAACAATTGGAACGATATGTTCAATATTATTGCATTCAGGTGATTTAATTGATAAGCCACTTATTGCTTTTGCAGATTCTGATAATCATACTATGAAAGTTTCTGCTCGTGCAGATAAAAATCTAGTAGAAAATGGGATTGATCTTGGAATAATAATGCGTAAAGCTTGTCAAAAAATAGGAATTGAAGATCCGGCTGGTGGGCACCCTCCTGCTGCTGGTGCTAAAATACCAACAGAAAAATTGGGTGATTTCATAGCAATAGTAAATGATCTCACAGGTAGTTATTTGAAAAAATAATAATCGATTATTTTTATTTAGTATTTTTTCTATAGGCGTATTAATTCTGCTTCAAATTGGAGAACATCTTCAATTTTTATTGATTTTTCAATCCTTATTTCTTTTTTAAGCCCATAATATGCACATGCTAATCGTGCAGCTGCAATTATTTCGGCTTTTTGTAACGGTTCAGAATCAGGGGATGCTCCGGTAAGTTCATATCTTTGATTTTTAACGCGATCTAACAGTTCAGCTATACGAATGACTATTTTAAAATTTAATTGATTAAGAATTGCCACTCGGGTTATATTGTTGACATCAAAAAAGCCAAGTGATTCAAATTTTGATGATAAGTATCCCTTCAAATTCATTGAATTTTTTTCGCATTCTATCTCAAGCCAATCGTCAATACTTAAATCACGACGAATAAATATCATTTCCCAATCAATACCTATCGCTTTTAAGAAATTTAACAAATCATCATTAATTGATTCAGCTTTAATGATTGTATAGAGTTGAATGGCTGCATATTTCATATTTCTTTGCATAAACAAACCGCGTTGTTGCAAATTATTAATCAGCTTAAACTCAATCGACGAGATTCCAAGTGATGGCTCTCGAATTTTAGCTTCTAATAAAATGATGTTACCTCGTTCATGATCAAATATTCTATCGCAAACACCTATTACACTGTCATTAGCTGCTATAAAATCTAATAGCCCACCCATTGTAGGTTCAACATCCATAGAATATAGATCAGATTCGTCAATTGTTACATAATCTCCTTCACCAGAACCAACAGCTATTCGGACTGATAACAGAGAAATTTCGCGATTGTCACCAAATGTGGTTTGAACAGCAAAGTTTAATGGTTCAATTTCTTTTTCTATGATTTTTATATCAGCTAATAAAGATTCAAATGGATCAGGATTTTTTAAGTACTGGTTAATTACAGGGGCTTCAGAAGCATTGACTGTTAGATCAAATTCGCTTAAATCTTTTTTAATAATTAAATACAATCCTCCTTCGCGTTTATAATAAGTTAAACTGGTGTTTTTGTCAATTGATGCATGGAATTTGGTAGAATCTTTCTTTCCCGTTCTTTTACTAATTGTTTTTTTCCATAGACGCGATTCATTTGAGGATCGTCTGCTCATATATATATAAAATTAAAATTAGTTTAAATTAATATCCAAAAAGAAATCAAAGAAATAACGAAAAAAAATGAATAGAAAATAGAAATAAAATTAAAAAGTGATTATGATGCTTGTGTATTGAAGAAAAATATGTGGGATAAAAAATTTTTGCAGCTTTTTTCTCATCTTGGTGTACCAGATCATATGCTAAACCGCTCTTTTACTGGATTTTCTGCGCATTGGAATAAAATTAAAGAATTACTAAACCATCGCGTTTTACCAGAAAATGGTTGGAATGATGAATTGATCCGCCATTTATTATTACTTTTGAACTACTTAGATTCTGATAAAGATCCATCTGCCATTAGAATTGGGGAAAGAGAAGGACGCGTGTCAACGTCCTTATTAAGAGAATTAAGTGGTGATTTTTGCCATGGGGTAGGTCGTAGTGGTAATCTCACAGCAGCACAACCAAAAGCTGCTGGCGCTTCTTTAATGCAAAATTTGACTAACAGATTAGTTCTTTCTCTTATCCGAGATATAGGTATGTCAAATGTAAAATCTGCTTTAACCGTTCCTATGGGAACAGGTATGAGCATCGGTCTCGCTTTGAAGGGTTGTCTAGACTATTACAACATTGATATTCATCAAAAACCATTTGTTTTAATGACACAAATTGATCATAAATCACCAAAAAAGGGCATTGAATTCATTGGAGCAAAAGTGCTTACTATTTCTGGAAAATTTGGAAGCAATCATTGGGCACAAGAAGGTGTATATGTAGATCAAGATGATATTGAACGACTTTTTTCTTCTCAGCCAGATAAGATCGCAGCTATTGTTAGCAATTGTGCTTTTTTTGCCCCAAGAGTACCCGATAATCTCAAAAGTATTGCAAAATTTGCTCGAAAACATAATTTAATTCATATTGTTAATGATGCATATGGTATTCAATCTCCGCGCCTTGTTTCCTTTATTCGGAGTGCAATAGATGCTGGTAAAGTGGATGCAGTAATCCAAAGTACAGATAAATGTTTTTTAACTCCTGTAGGCGGTGCAGTTATTGTGTCACCAAACGCATCAATTATTCAATCAATTAGCAATTCCTATGCAGGTCGTGCATCTGCTGCTCCAATTCTTCATCTTTTAGTATCTTTACTCAGTATGGGAAAGAATGGATATAAGAAAAAGATGGCATCTCGACAAAAAGCACGTGAATTACTCGAATCTCAAATGCAAGAACTTGCTGGAAAATTTGATGAGCGAATTTTCCAATGTTCTAATCCTGTTTCTTGTGCAATGAGTTTAGAGCATCTTTCGATAGAAGAAATTTCCCAATTAGGTGGATTTCTCTATAATCTGCGAGTAACTGGTCCTCGGGTCATCAATATGTATAAGAATGAATTTGGCTCATGTACTACTAAAGATCAACTTCCCATTTCATATTTAGTTATGAATGCAGCTATAGGTGTGGAAGAAATGCATATAAAAGAAGCAATTAACCGACTCCAAAAAGCTTTCCATCAACTACGCAAATGAAATTGATCAAGATCATAATCAACAATGCTAAATCTAAAATTTTTTATTATTGATTAACAATAATTGAGTATAAGAAAGAGTTATTGGAGAGAATCACATGGGATTATTGCAAGAATTCATGAAAATAAACAAGATTTGGCCTTCAAAATCGTTAAAATTGCCCTATTCATCCCTATCGAAGTTAGAGATGTTTGAATTGGGCTATTTTGCTGCAAGCGAGGTGCCCCATCGTTGTTTTTCAATTAAACTTAATCCAGGAAATGATCATTTGAAAGATGTCGCATTGTTATATAATAGCGCTTCGAAGCAATTTGTCAGCCTCCTGAATCATGAAGAAGGATTTGTTATTACTCTTTTCGAAAGTTCAAAAGATAATTTGGATGCTCATCTTTCTACCATCGAAGAAAAAATCAAACGCTATATTGCACAATTAAAAGAAAAACCTAATGATCTAAGGGATCAAATAATCAAATGTATTCTTGTAGAACGAAAATTAGATGAAGCTATGCATTTATCTCTTTCTAATGAAGTAAGTCGTCGAGTATATTTTGCTATTGGAGAATGTCGTGAACGTGCAGCTCTCATCCCTATTTTTCAAAAATCAAAAGGAGCTGATTTAGTTCAACTTGCTTTGCATAAATGGATGGATACAGCTTTGAATTTACCTCAAGATACTATATTTCCACCAGAGAAAACAAAAGGGTTAGTCAAAAACTTTCTTCAAATTAAAAAATGGTTAATTGAATTAATTTCAAATCAACTTGCTGGAATATCTACACTAAAAGAAGAGAATACTATCGAATAATTAAAAGATTATTTTTCTTTTTGATTTTTTATGAATACTCGTGAAATATTGCTTCGCTTTCTTTGGGATCCAAAATTTAAATCAGAAAGATCCTTTATTCGTGTTCTTTATGAGAGTAGAGGGTATGAAAACGAGCGAGAATTGTTTTTTATTAATGATATTTTGAAAATTGGGAAAAAGTTTGTCTGGATTAAGCGTGTTGGAGAAATTGAAGAAAAATTAATTCCAATCCACCGAATCCGGAAAATATTTAATATTTCTACCAATAAAGTTCATTTTTCTCATGAATAATTCAATCGATTTTTTCAAAAACTCTTTTTGAAATGTTGAATTCTTCTATTTAAGAGTATAATGAAAAGCCCCTTTGAGAAATTTTATCGCGTTTGGAACGCTCAGGAATTATTGGATTATGCGTTTTCAAAAGCATCATCGAAAACGGCGTCCCTCCCTAAAATTCTTCCAAATTTGGAGAAAGTTAAAAGAAAAGAGATTAAACGAATGGATAATGCGGTTACTATTCTGGTTGAAAAACTTTCTCTAATTATCAAATCTGTTCCGAATTTAGATGAGCTTCCTGCTTTTTACCGAAAATTAAGCCATCTTTTAGTGGATAATGACGAATTACGTAACGCTTTAGGAAGAATTAATGGTGTAATTCCTGTTTTAAAACGTTTATTTAAGCAGTATCGACGTAAAGTTGGGCAACAAAATAATCCAAAACAAGCAGGTCTTGCAAGAACGGAGTTTTTCGGAAGATGTTCTTCAGTTATAAGGCAAATGGATTCCACTCTTCACTTTTTGGAAGAATGCAGGGTTAAATTGCAAGATATTCCTCCTGTAGATTTGGAAATACCTAGTGTTGTGGTAGCAGGATATCCAAATGTTGGTAAATCAACTTTAGTTGGAAGGTTATCATCAGCAAAACCACAAGTTTCAGAATATCCATTCACCACAAAACAGATTTATTTGGGTTCTTATCGAGATGAATACGATTCAAAATTCTTTCAAGTTATTGATACTCCAGGTATCTTAGATCGACCTATGAGTCAACGAAATACCATTGAAAAGCAGGCAATTTTAGCTTTAAATACTATAGCTTCTATAATACTATTTGTTTTTGATCCAACTCCCTCATCAGGTTATGAAGTTTCTAAGCAAATAAATTTATATCACGAAATTCGGGAAAATTTTGCGGATGATTTTGAGATCCCCGTAAAAATTATTATTAATAAAATTGATTTGGCTTCAGATAGTGAAATTCAAGATCTCCTCTCTCAATTACAATTATCTGAATCTGAAGTAATATTCATTAATGCAAAAGATGGAAAAAATATCGAGGATCTAGTTAACTACCTTCTTGAATTCATGAAAGAGCAATTACATCCATAATTATTTTTTTATTTGGTCAAATTTGAAAGAAAATTCGAATGTATCGCCATAATTATGAAATTGGACTTTATATGGAAGGGTTTTGATAATATGAATCATTGGTTCATTATTTACAAGAATTTCTCCAATAAAACCTGCTACTCCTTTTTCTTGGGCAATATCAATTAACTTCATAACCATAAAACGTGTTAATCCCTGTCTTCTCCACTTTTCATGAACTGTAAATGCTATTTCAGCTAAATTGGTATTCCTATCTAAATAATAACTTCCTGCTGCAATTATTTGTGCATTTTCTTCATCACCAATTATTCCCACTAAAACAAATGTTGTGTCATAATCTACCACAACTTTAGGTTGTGTTTCTGTATGGGGAAATACTTGTCGAGGTGCAAAGAATCGTAATATTCGATCGCTGTTGCTTAGTTGATAATATAATTCCTGCAATAGACGCTCATCAGTAGGCTTAATTGGTCGAAAGAACACCTTCTTTTTGGATTTTGTAGTATACCAATATTCATACTTTTCAGGATAAATAATTACAACACCATCTTGAGTCGTGGGTAGCATTTGATCTTCATAAACATAGTGCATTTCTTTAGCTTTTTGCAAGAGTTCTTGCCTGAATTTTGGATGGGCGATACCAATCATCTGAAGTACACGATCTCGAATTGATTTTCCATGTAAAAAGGCAACACCATATTCTGTTACCACATAATGAACATCACCACGAGGAATTACCACTCCTGCTCCAGGTTCTAAAGTTGCAACAATTCTTGATTTTTTGCCGTCTCGAGTTGTGCTTGGAAGGCAAATTATTGGTTTACCTCCTTTAGATAATGCTGCTCCTCTAGTAAAATCCGCTTGTCCTCCAATACCGCTGTAAAATTGGGGACCAACACTATCAGAATTTACTTGACCTGTCAATGAAACAGAAAGTGCTGCATTTATAGAAACTTGTTTGGTATTTTGCGAAATATTAAACAGATTATTAATAAATTCTGTAGAATGAAATTCAATGAAAGGATTTTCATGAACAAAATCATATAATTTACGTGATCCCATAACAAAAGATGTCATTACATGTGGAAATTGGTTCTTACTACAGTTAACTACAGGGGATTCGATTAATGACATTGCTGAATCTGAAAGAACTTCGCTATAAATTGCCAGATCTTTTTTATTATCTAGGTATTTTAATACAGCATTGGGGATGGAACCGATTCCGAATTGCAATGTGGATCCATTTTCAATTATTCGAGCAACATATTTTCCGATTTTATCTGAACGTTCATCAATTGGAGGATATTCGAATTCGATTAAAGGGGAATTATAGAAAATAAAATGATGAAACTTTTTTATATGAATAAAAGAATCTCCCATAGTTCTCGGCATTTGTGGATTGATTTGAACAATCACGCATCTTGCTATTTCAATTATTGTACGATTTATATCAACATTTATTCCCAATGAGCAAAAACCGAAGCGATCAGGCAGACTTACTTGTAAAAGAGCAATATCAACATGAATACGACGTTCTTTAAATTGTCGAGGAATATCACTTAAAGAAATGGGTACATAATCTACTTTACCTTGGTTCACTGCTTCACGGATTTTTGGACCTATAAAAAGGGCTTGATGCCTAAATAAACTTGGGTTCTTTTCATCAAAAAATTTATTATCAGATAATGTTAAAAAATGAATAATTTCACAATCAGTGAACCTCCATTTCTTTTTAACGAGTTGTGAGGTTAGAATTTGAGGTTCAGAGCAACCTGATCCAATATATATGCGGGAACCAGGTTTAATGATTTTTGCTAAATCTTCTGGTACGATTTCGCGTTCTTTAAATTTATTATACCATCGTCCTAGCAATTTCTCTTTTTCATTTTCTTCAAGTGATTCATTCATCATGTTACTTCACTTCATCTATTCATATATCATTTACCTTTTATATTAAAATTGAAACTAATTTACACCAAAAGTTAAAAGGTGGATCCGAAAATATTTCAAAATATTAACAATAAACAATACTTAAAAGCGCGTTTTGATGAATTCAAGTATTGAGTTGTTATTCTAATTCCACTTAGAAAAAGAAGAGAAAATTACAAATAACCATCTCAAAGATCAATCAAAATACCAAAAAAAAATGATATTTGTAGGAACAGCAAAAAATCTTCTTTCATATTGAATTCTCATATAAAAATTATTCCCATTCTTTTCCCAAGCGCTTAGTAGAAAAGTGCAATCTTTTAATTTCTGCCGATGTTCTTCAATAATGATCTAAGATATTTTGATCATGTGATTCTTATGCCGAATAAACATTTTAATCCTGATGGACTTGATTATAGACTTTTCACCCCTGGGCCTGTTCAAGTCCCCGATTGGGTGTTAGAAGAGATGGGAAAACCCAATGATACTCACCGTTCTTTAGCTTATCGAGAAATGCATGCTGCAATTCGAGAAAACATGCAAAAAATCCTTCATACTCAAAATGATATATTATTATTTGCCAATTCAGGAACTGGTATTTTAGAAGCTTGTGTTCGAAATTTACTGGCAGATGATGAAACAGGTCTTTTCTTTTCTTGTGGGGCTTTTGGAGATCGTTGGATTCAAATTGCTGAATTAAATGGCAAGAAATATGAAGCAGTTAAAGTTGAATGGGGAAAAGGAATTACTCCTGAAATGGTTAAAGAAAAACTTGCTGAAAAGAAATATCCTGTAGTTTTTATTACATTTAATGAAACTTCAACTGGAGTCTTAAACCCACTTGATAAAATTGGACCAATTGTGCGTGATTCTGGTGCAATTTTATGTGTTGATTGTGTTTCTGGCATGGGAGGTACCTTATTAAAAGTAGATGAATGGGGAATTGATATTGCTTTAGCTTCTGTTCAAAAATGTTTTGGAATTCCTCCTGGCTTAGCACTGTGTTCTATCTCAGAACGTGCTTTGGAGAAAGCAAAAAATGTGAAAAATAGAGGTTTTTACCTTGATTTCTTGAAAATTCATAAGAAAGGACTCCAAAATGAACATCCAATTACACCATGTATTCCACAAATCCGTTCTTTAAAGAAAGTTTCTGAAAAAATAGTTGAAATCACACCTGAGAAATTCGCTGAAGATCATTTTGAAAGGACCGAAATGATTCGTAAATGGGCTAAAGAAAACGGCTTTGAAATATTTAGCGAAGAAGGATATCATAGTCAAACTGTGGTTACTATTAAGAATAATCTTAATATTGATGTTGCGAAATTTGTTGATGAATTATTCCAACGGGGCTATAAAATTGTGAACGGTTATGGCTCAATGAAAGGACAGAATTTTCGAATGGCACCTATGGGTTGGATTACCTTAGATGAGACTAAAAAGATGTTAGAAGCAGCTTCTGAAGCTTTAAAGGTTGCTAAATAAATATGAAATAATTAAAGTGAAAATTAGTGGTGAAAAAAGTGGAAACATACAAGTGTTTAGTCGCAGATAATTGTTCTGCAGAAGGTTTGAAAACTTTTTCAAAATATCCAAATATTGAAGTTGTCATAAATACAAAACATACTACAGAAGAATTAATTCAAATGATCCCAGAATTTCATGCAATGATCGTCCGGAGTGCTACAAAAGTTACTCGCGAAGTAATAGAAGCAGCTAAAAATTTGAAGGTTATATGCAGAGCTGGGGCAGGATATAATAATATTGATGTTGAAGCATGTAACGAAAAGGGTATTGCTGTGCTAATTACTCCAACTGGCAATACAAATGCAGTGGTAGAATTAACTATGGGTCTTATGCTATCTTTTGTGCGCCACATACCTATAGCTAACAATTCAATGAAAGCAGGTCGATGGGACAAAAAGAAATTAAGTGGAACAGAAATCAAAGGCAAAACTTTAGGTGTTTTAGGAATTGGACGAATTGGAGCTGGTGTAGCGACTAGATGCAAAGTATTCGGTATGGATGTTATTGCATTTGATAAATATGTTACCCAAGATCGCTTAAACGAAATGGGTCTGGATTTTGTGACCTTGTATGATGATTTAAACAAATTTTTGGCAAAAGTTGATTTTCTTTCATTACACGTGCCAGTTACTCCTGAAACAAAAGGAATGCTTGGTGCTGCTCAATTCGAAATCATGAAAGATAGTGCGGTGATTATCAATTGTGCCCGAGGTGCTGTAATTAACGAGAGAGATCTCTATGATGCATTGAAGAATAACAAAATCGGGGGTGCTTGTATTGATGTCTATTCTAAAGAGCCTGCAATTAAAGAAGATTTTCCATTCATCGAGTTGGAGAACGTAATTTGTACCCCACATTTAGGTGCTAGCACAAAAGAAGCACAAATAAACGTTGCTTCGCTAGCAGCAGATCAAATTGGGCAATTATTAAATGAAGGAAAATATATCGATTGTGTTAACTTAAAATCTTTGAAAAAATAGATTTACAAAATTTTCTTATTTTTTATTCCTTTTTTTATTCAAAAGTATCAATAATTCTATTCCTTCTGCTAACATTGTGAAATTAATTGCATAAACAACAATTTTTTGGCTAACAACTTGAATTAATCGACCAATTTCTGTAGATGTCATTGGACCAAAGAATAACAAATATACATAACCTAGGATAATTATTGAGCATCCTACAAAATAAAGTGCCATTTGTTTTGGAAATATTCGATCATTAATAAATCCAAAAATATACATAATTGCAAGTGGAAATGAACTCGGAAATGCAATAAATACAAAAATTAAATGAGCTTGCAGATATTTATCCCATGGTGTAAATCCGATTCCAATGTAAGCCAAAGAAGCAATTATTCCAAAGAAACTTCCTATCCAAAAAAAAATTTTAGATCGTTGAGTTGAAGACATTTTTACTGGAATGTATATAAAAAATGGTATTAAGGAAATTCCGACAATTATAACGCTTAAACTAAATATAATAGACGAAAAATAGTTTGGAGTGTTATGATATGAAATCCACATTCCTAAATCGCTAAAAAAATTAAGCAAAAAGTTATAACCCTTTGCTTGAGGGTTTACTCCATTACCCCCTGCATATACTAGCATAGCGAAAGTGGATAGAATTAAAAATATAATCGGACCTCCAATTGTCAAGCGTGCCACCCATTTTCCAATATTTTCTTCATCCATATCTTAATCACTCTTTTTTTCCTATTCATTATTTTTATAATTTATGATTCTTAACAAGAAAGGATTTAAATCGAAAATTTTAAATATTCTTTGTTATCCATAACTGAATTATATCCATGATAAAAGGAATCGTAAAAGTAAACATTTTCTTAAATTTTATATGTGAAATTGTAAATCAATCTAATTCATTCTCATATGCAGGAAGAAAAATGGTAAATTTAGTTCCTTGTAAAGGTTCAGACTTAACTGTTATTCTTCCTTGATGTTTACTAATGATTGATTGACAAATGGATAATCCTAAGCCAGTACCTTTTGCTTTTGTAGTAAAAAACGGATCAAATATCTTTCCAATTATATTTTGATCAATTCCATCTCCTTTATCTTGAACTGAAATTTGAACATATTTTGTATTTTTTAAAGAATATGGATTATCGGGAGGAAGAAAACTGTTTTTTGCCTTAATTTCTATTACTCCTCCAAATTTCATGGCTTGAATTGCATTTAATACTAAATTCTGAATAACTTGACTTATTTGTCCCGGATCTGCATATATTGACCAAAGATCTGTTTGAAAATCAAAGTTTATTGCACATTTACTTCCATGTGAAACAAAATTTGCCGCTTCTTTAATTATTTGATTCAATTGAATTTCTTTTTTAATTGGATTAGTTCCTTTTGAATAAGTTAATAATTGTTGGGTCAGATTCGTTGCTCGATTAATTGCCTTTTCTGCATCACTAATCAAACTGAAAAAATACTCTGAATCTTGTAAACTCGCTTCTGCTTCTAATTTTAATAGAGACAATGAGCCAAGAACCGCTGTAAGCATATTATTAAAATCATGAGCAATTCCTCCAGCAAAAAGACTTAAAGATTCTAATTTTTGATTGTGGATTCTTTCCTGTTCAATTATTTTTATATACCTTAAGTCACGTGCAACAGTTGAAACATATTCAATTTTTCCACTTGAATCTTTATGTGACATGATCAATTGAGATACAGGAATTTCATTTCCTTTTTTATCTAAAAAAGCAGTCTCTCCTTCCCAAACACCATATTTTAAAGCAATCGGGAGTCCTCTTTCTAAAATTAAATCATATGCCCATTTTGGGTGAAATTTAGAAATATTATATGAATTTAACGATTCATTTACTCCAATTCCTAAGAGTTTTCTACCTGCTGGATTCAGATAAATAATCTTTTTTTTTGTATCTGAAATTGAAATAAAATCAGGTGTTTGAGAAATTATCCTTAATAATCTATCCCGTTCTGCTTCAATTTTGCGCTCTTTTGAAACATCACGAACCCAAGCATGCATTATTTCTTCATTTTCATCTAACACCAATCTACTTAAATAAACTATAGCATCAAATTCTTCACCAGAAACCTTTTTATGGCGCCATTCAAATAAATTCGAGCCATAATTAATTGCTTTATTCATCATTTGCAATGCTTTTACTGAGGATAAAGTACCATCCAGTTGATATTTAGGTGATAAGGACCAAGGTGTTTGACCTACAAAATCTTCATTTGACTTACAATTAAATAATTTAAGAGTGGCTTTATTACCTAATAAAAATCCTGATTTAGGTTCAACAATCATGATCGCTTCATTAGAATTGTTAAAAAGGGATATATATGATTTTTCTGAAGATTTTAATTTTTGACGTAATTTTAAATGGGAAGTGATTTCTTTCGCATTAAAAAGGAATAACTCTTTTTGATGATTATTAGAAATTAATTTGAAAATTACTTTAAAAATATGAAAAGCTTTATTTTTTTCATATTCTAATTGAAATTTACTCTCTTTTTCCTCTTTAACCTTATTTTTACATTCGTTAAACTTATCTTCATTAAAATTACTATTTTTAATTATAGGTATGTTCCATAATGTATTTCCAATTAATTTTTCTGTAGGTGATTCAAGCCATTTTGCACCAAACTTATTAATTTCTGTAATTTTTCCTTTATTATTCAATATTATAAGTACATTATTAATATTTGAAAATATTTCATAGAACAAATTATTCATTATTTTAAACTCCTTTTTTGTTCAAATATACCTACCTTGATCTTCAGAATATCATTTTTTTTATTTTGTAAGAGTACAGTTAATATTTATTATGATCAACTAACACATTTAATGTCGATGAATTCCTTAAAAAAATCTTCCCAAAAAAAACAAGAAATTCGAACGACAGAATTGGTAATTGATTCAAATGATGTAATGGTAAAGGAATATGTGGCAGGACGGTGGAAATCAGATGAATTATTTGCGGGGTTTTCTTATTCATTTACAATAAAAATCGATGGAGTTAGGGGATTTCAAAATTTACCTTCTATCGAATACAAAAGTGGAATAAAAAAAGGAAAAATCCCGATCGAAGCCAAATTGAATGGTTTCAAAAATGAAATACATGTAAAATTTTCCCGACCTTATCAAAAAGGGGAAATTTATGCGTATGAACTCCATTTTTTAATTAATCCTGATGGTTTTATCCAACACTTAGGTTCACTAAAAATTATAGATTGGCCAAAACAAGATCTTTCTCGAATAATCTTCCTTCCAAATTCTGGTTCTATCTTTTTTAGTTCTGCACTTGCAAAGATTACTGCTGATGTACGATCTCGTGCAAAAATTATTGAACCTGGAGGCTTTTCTCATTCAATTATTTCACATTCAAGAAAATCTTCTGCAATTCGAATTGAATGGGGAAAAGTTCCACCTATTTTATTGCAATTTAATTATATTATTCGAAATATTGGAAGAAATCCTGCAAAAAATATTAAATTAACTTCATATATTCCACCAAATACTAAATTTCAAAAATCATTCATCAAATTAAATAGAAATATCAATCAAAATAATGATCTTGATGAAAATACTATGGTCCAATTTGAATTGGAAAATTTAGAACCGAAAATTCAGTATACTTTTTCATTTAATGTTCAAATCATAAAAACTGGCAATAGAAGTATAATTTTACCAAATTTTGGAACATGGAATGAATACAAAAACCTGACTTCACCTAATA
Organism: Candidatus Harpocratesius sp.; assembly: GCF_054039255.1. Classification (NCBI taxonomy): domain Archaea; kingdom Promethearchaeati; phylum Promethearchaeota; class Promethearchaeia; order Promethearchaeales; family Promethearchaeaceae; genus Candidatus Harpocratesius; species Candidatus Harpocratesius sp. Next base: position 5,161 of record NZ_JBPLBG010000020.1, on the reverse strand, counting down.
CTATTGGAGAATCAATGATTCAACCTTCAAGATTTTGGCCACTTGAAAATCCAAAAATTGTCGAATTAGTCAAAGTATTAAAGAAACACTCCATAAATGCATCACAATATATCAAGATAGCCTTTGAATTTGTAAATCAAAAGATTTCATATGAGATTAATGGAATTAGAGAAGATGCTGCATCTGTTTTGGCATCTCGAAAAGGTGATTGCTCTGAGATGTCTGATCTCTTTGTTGCTATCCTTCGTGGGGGCGGAATCCCTGCAAAAATTGTGCATGGGTGGATTATCGAGCTTGGTTCTTTCAAATTGGAACCCCATGCTTGGTGTGAGTTTTTTTCACCCCGTGCTGGAGGTTGGCGCGAATGTGATCCAACTTGGGGTTATCTGACAGGGGTTTCTTGTCAGCATATCACGCGCCAAAGAGAAGGAATAATCAAAGAACAGCATGCTTTCTCTTGGATATATCAAGGAGAAACTGACGTAAGTGTAGAAGAACAAATTTCGATCACCAAAGTATAAAAATGCTTTCAAAATTCGTTATCTAAGGTTGCAAAATTTGCAAAAGATGATCAGAATAAAAAAGATTTTAATTCTTGAGAGCTTAAATTACTTGTTATAGTATTTAGGATAAGGATAGAAATGGCCTTACAGACAGTTCAATCAATTGAACCGATGTTCCATCCGAAATCTGTGGCGATAATCGGCGCGAGTAATAAACATGGAAAAATTGGGAATACTCTTTTACTAAATATACAGAAATCTGGATATAAAGGTAAAGTTTTTCCAATAAACCCTAAAGAAACTGAAATTTTAGGATTTACCGCGTTTAAATCTGTATTAGATGTCCCAGATGAAATTGACTTGGGTGTGATCTGCATCCCCAGTAAATTCTGTGTTCCTGTAGTAGATGAATGTGGAAAAAAGGGAGTAAAAACACTTGTAATTATTACCGCTGGTTTTAAAGAAATCGGTGGAGAAGGAGTTACTCGTGAAAATAAAATTAGAGAATTGGGAAAACAATACGGAATGCGTATTTTGGGACCTAATTGTTTAGGTTTAATTACCGAAGGTAATTTCTCATTTTCTTCGCTGACTCCTAAGAAAGGACATATTGGAATGCTTTCTCAATCTGGGGCCATGATGACAGGATTATTGGATTGGGCAGTTGATAATCAAATTGGTTTTTCAAGTTTTATTTCTTTAGGGAATAAATGTGATGCTGACGAAGTCGATTTTATTGAATATTTGGCTCAAGATGAACAAACAAAGGTAATTGCTGCATATATTGAGTCTGTTCAAGATGGAGAAAAATTCTTTAAAGTTGTATCTGAAGCTACCAAGAAAAAACCTGTTATTCTTTTAAAATCTGGACGTAGTGCAGCAGGTGCAAAAGCAGCATCTTCTCATACTGGTGCTTTAGCTGGGAGCGATATTGCATTTGATCTTGCTTTTAAAAAAGCAGGTGTTATTAGAGCAGAAACAATTTCTGATTTATTTAATTATTGTATGACATTTATCATAGCTCCAATTCCACAAGGAGACAAATTTGCAATCATTACGAATGCAGGTGGACCAGGAATTGTTTGTACAGATGCTATGGAATTATCTCAATTAGGAATCGCTCGTTTTTCTGAAGATACAATACAAAAACTTAAAGAAGTGTTACCTGCTGAATCAAATTTCTATAATCCTGTTGATATTATTGGTGATGCACCTCCAGAAAGATATGAAGCTGCATGTGATATTCTTCTTCAATGCCCTAATTCTGAAGTTGCTGGCGCAATTATTCTTCTTACTCCTCAAGCTCAAACCAAACCATTAGAAGTTGCGCAAAAAATAGCTTCTTTACATCAAAAATATCCTACTAAATCTTTAGTTGCCAGTTTTATTGGAGGTGTTAGTGTCAATGAAGCTTCAAAACATTTAACACAAAGTGGGGTTCCTACATATGCTTTTCCTGAAGATGCTGTTAGAGTTCTTAAGGGTCTTGAAAGGTATAAGGATATTAAACAAGCAACTCCAATAACAGAGAAAAAAATCCCTGAGATTGACGTAAATAAGGACAGAGTCCGAGAAATTATTTCCAACGCAAGAGCAGATGGTCGGGTTGTATTATTAAGTTATGAAACTTCTGAAATATTTGATATATATGGAATCAAAAATCCAAAATCACGATTGGCACAGACGGCCCGAGATGCGGCTGAAATCGCGGAGAAAATTGGTTTTCCAGTTGTAATGAAAATTGTTTCTCCTCAAATTATTCATAAATGGGATTGTGGTGGCGTTATTCTAAATATTCAATCAACAAAAGAAGCCAAAGATGCCTTTATTCAAATAATGTCTAATGCAAAATCCAAAGGACCTTCAGGTGCAGATCTACGTGGCGTTGAAGTTCAAGAAATGATCATTAAGAAGGACAAAAAGAAGATCAATGAATTAATTTTTGGAGTAAATCGTGATCCTCAATGGGGTCCTATGATAATGGTAGGTAGTGGCGGAATCTATGCAAATTATGTTAAGGATGTTCAATTTGAGTTAACGTATAAATACGATCACACAGATGCCTTAAATCAATTACAGCAAACAAAGATATCAAAAATTCTTGAAGGTGTTAGGGGTGAACCCCGAAGTGATATTGATGGTGTCTTGGATATTTTAGTACGTTTATCTCAACTTGTTAATGATTTTACGGAAATTATAGAATTGGATATCAATCCTTGTTTAGTTTTTGACGCTGAATCAGGTTATAGTGCTGTTGATATCAAAATAACAATAAAACATTAAGTAACTTTTAATAATAAAATTAGTTTCAACTTTTTTTTCACAGGTGATTCGATAATGGGAAAAAACATCATGTTAACTTCCACCAAATCTGGTGCAGGAAAAAGCGTTGTGGCAATAGGTTTATTTCTTAAGATGAAAGAAATGGGTAAAAGGATGGGTTATTTCAAACCAATAGGGGATGCAATGACACGTCAAGAGAAAAGTAGGACCGATAAGGATGTATCCGTTATCTCTTCTGTTGTGGCTAGAAAATTCTCTAAAGAAGAAATTTGTCCTTATTTTTTAAATCCTGAGTCATATTTAGATGAAATATTGCCTGAAGATTCGATTAAAATTCACCAAAAAATTAGAGATACATTTTCCAGTATTGAAGCAAAATCAGATTACATTATCATAGAAGGTAATCATTCCTATAATCAATATTCTCCAGTTAATTTAGATGATCTTTATTTTGCTAAAGAGTTTAATGCTGACATGGTAATATGTGCTCCAATCAGTGATGATAATGACTTGAATTCAGTAATTTTCTGTTATAAATATATTACATCACGAAATTTGAAAGTGTTAGGTGTTGTTTTAAATGCTAGAACAAAAACAGCAGAAGTAAGAATTCAAAAATATCATAAAAAGATTTTAGCAGAACAAGGCATTAGAGTAATCGGATCGCTTCAAAATGTGAAGGATTTAGAAAAACCAACAATTGCTGAAATAATGGATGCAACTGGAGCAAAATTGTATTCAGGAGATTTTTTAAAAGTAAAAAATCAGTTAGTTGGTTCGTTTATCATAGGAGCAATGGGTGTTGATGCTGCACTGAAAATATTGCGCACAAATATCGACAAGTGTGTTATTACAGGAGGAGATCGGACGGATATCGCATTAGCTGCTTTAGATACAAGTACCAAAGTTATTATTTTTACAGGAAATATGGATCCTGTTCCTCGAGTCGTAAGTGTTGCACAAGAAAAAGAAGTGCCCTTATTGACTACAAATACAGATACATTTACTGTTGCTGAGCAAATTCGACGAATTAAAACCCATATTCAACCTAATGAAATTCAAATATGCCGCGATCAAGTTGAAAATTTAAATATTGATATTCTTTTTTCAGAGAATAATAATGATTAATGGAGTAAAAGAAAAAATGGATTCAAAAACAATATTGTTATCTTCTACAAAAAGAGGTTCAGGAAAATCTGTTGTTGCCATTGGTGCTTTTTTAAAATACAAAGAAAATGGCTTAAATCCTGGTTATTTTAAACCAATTGGAGATTCATCAACAATTAAACCTAGAAATTTAACAGATAAAGATGCATCAATTATTGTTAGTATTCTTGCCCGAAAATTCAGCCAAGAACAGATTTGTCCACAGTTATTAAATCCTCATTACTTTTTAGATGAAATTCTTCCAGATGAAACACTTGAAATATTCGAAAAAATAACAGATGCTTTTGAAAACATTGCCTCTAAAACAGATGTGATAATTATTGAAGGAAATCACGATTATATGCAGTATTCAGCAATACAATTAGATGATGTTCATATTGCAAAAAAATTTGATGCTAAAGTGATTATATGTGCACCTATTGCAAATGATACTGATATTGATGATCTTCTTTCTGCAATAGATTCATTTAAGCAATTTAATTGTCAAGTAGGAGGCGTTATACTCAGTCCTTTAAATCCAACAGCTGAACAAAGAATTCGAAATTTGTATATTCCTCTTCTTAAAAATAGAGATATTACAGTAATTGGAGGATTAAAAAACGCAAAAACCTTGGAAAAACCAACAATTGCTGAGATTCTAGATGCTATTGATGGAAAACTTTTAACAGGAGATTTTATTAGGATTAAGAATAATAAAGTGGATGGTTTTGTAATAGGCGCAATGCACAGTAGTAAAGCTTTAGATTATATTAAACGAGCTCCAAATGTATGCGTTATTACAGGGGGAGATAGAACAGATATTGCTCTTAATGCCTTAGAAACACAAATTTCTTTGTTAATCTTTACTGGAAATATCCGACCCGATTCATCAGTTATATCTAAAGCTAAAGAAAAGCATATTCCCACAATTATCGCTGCTGGAGATACTTTTTCTATAACAGAAAAATTACAGAATATTCATTCTGAAATTCAACCTGATGAAATTGAAATTTGTTTTGAACAAGTTGATCAAAATATCGATTGGAATGAATTCGTCAAGTAATTTCTTTTTTTTAGAATAATTTTGTAAAAAAAACCTAAATCTTAAGTTTACAAGTTAATTAATTTTTTTAATCTTTATATTGCATTTCATTTGAAAATTACTCCGACATAATTTATTTTATTTGTAAAATCAAATTATCTCCTAAAATAGCCCTGTTTTTCAATAG
>NZ_JBPLBG010000019.1:0-69504 GCF_054039255.1 Candidatus Harpocratesius sp. | reverse complement strand
CTATTGAAAAACAGGGCTATTTTAGGAGATAATTTGATTTTACAAATAAAATAAATTATGTCGGAGTAATTTTCAAATGAAATGCAATATAAAGATTAAAAAAATTAATTAACTTGTAAACTTAAGAAATATAATATATTTTTATGTTAGATTTCGATTTTTTCTAATTTTTGGCATATTTCTTCCAATAAAAAGTCAGCCATTCCGAGATTTACTCGATTATCAAAAAGCAAAACAATATAAACTGGACTTGAGAAGGCTGGAATGTATATTATACGCGAAAAGATTGCATTCTTCTCATTTTGTCGGATAAATTTCTCTCCTTTTATATTATTGTCAGTTCCAACTTTTGTCCTGATTTCAATTTCTCGTAATGCAATATGTAATTCTTCTAATGGTAATGAAGAATAGTATATTTCACCTTTCAATGATAAAAGTGCACCTGCTTCAATATCACCTGAAGAAATTTCTTCTTCGATAAGGTTTTTTATAACTTCTGTTTTTAAATCGGAATAGTCATCTTGCAGATGCATAATTTTATAAAACTTCTCCGATAATTTTGGATTTTCAACCATTTGCTTTGATTCTATTACTTTTTCAACATTGATACAATTATAAAGTGTTAATACAATTCGGTCTAAGCGTTCATTTATCAATAAAATAGAAGATGTATTTTGAGTGATAATTATAAAAATTAAGTCCTGTTGATATCTAAAAAAAACTCGATATTTCCCAATTTCAATAATATTCAATTGTTCTTTAATCACTTGCTGCGAAAATTGCATTATTGCTCCAAAAAAGGAAGTAACTAAAGGATATTCTGAGTCTCGAAATTCTTCAGAAAAATTTTGATAATAAATAGGAACACCTGAAATTTGAACGATGTATAAACAATAATTTTTCAATTATCTCCCTCCCGTTCTAGACGTAATCTGAATAATTCTATGCGAATTTTCATAAGATCTTTTAAAATTTTGGAAGGATTTGCCGTTTGTGCAGTTACTATAAATTTATCATTTCCTTCTATCAAAAATATGCATATTTGATCTGTATCACTAAAGTAATAAATAATCGTCTGTAAATGAGGGGAATCATCTTTACGAGGAAAAGCCAAATTTTGATATCGAAAATATAATTCTACTAATCTACCATTTATTCTTTGCATTTCTTTTTTATCAAAATCAAATTTTGAATCATTTACATATATTATATCGAGTCCTTTAATTTTACCTTTAATACCAACTAAACTAATAAATTTTGATTTAGAACGATGTAACGTATCTTCAAATTGCTGTTCTAAGCATCTTAGCGCTTCTTGTTCCTGTTTTGGAAATAACCTTGAAAGAATTCCCATGAATATAGCCTCTAAATTATAAAAAAAGATATTTTAATCAAATTCTGATTCAAAAATGCAGTGATCACATCCATTCGCAATTAGTTCTTTAGCTTCCATTTCAAAATTGATATCTGGAAAAGCCAGTTTAAATGCTTGATCGAATAGACCTTCTGTGTAATGGCAGAAAAAATCCATATCTTGGATCGGAAAATGTCCTGCTTTTTTATATGGACATGCTTCTAATTGAATCTCTATTTTTTTTCCGTTGATTTGAATTTTCCCTTGATTTGGTCCCAAAATAGGCTCAACGACATGTGTGATTAATAAATCTGCGAATTCTTCCATTGTTGAATATCTTCCTTTCATTTTTGGAACCATTAAATCTGCTGCGGCTTCCCCTACACGACGAAAAATCATTGTTAAAGTTTCAAAGCCTAATGTATCTTTTATCTCCTTTAAACTCATTTGAAAAATATTACTGATGAACTTTAATTGGTTTAATCGATTATTCTTTTTGCTCAATGTAATTCACCTATATCATGAAAATAACTTATTTAATTTATTTGCTGCATCTTCTAATTCTAAACTTATTAGTCCTAAGTTGGGTTCTGGCTTAGTTAGTGTGATCAAAATAACTTTCCCTGTAAAAATAAGAAAGATATTACCTTTGTCGATTTCAACGTTAATGGATTGGAAATTTCCTTTTAACAACTCTCCAGCTGCACGTTTTGATATGCTAAATAAAGCTGATGCCATTGCCCCAATTAGTCGCTCTGATTTTTTATCTTTGTTTATTGATTTTCGTAATGATATTATAATCAAACCATTTGTTCTAACTAAAGCTAATTCTTCTAGATCTGGGGCTCGATTATGCAGCTCTTCTAAAATTTTTTTTGCTTCTTCTAACCGACTCAAAATTCTTCCCTCTTTATATTATTCTATGATGGATTATTAATCATGAAATTTGTGTAAATTTTAACAGGGAAGCAAAATTCTCTTGAATATTTTGGTAATTGTTCCTGTTATACCAATTTTTTTCTGTTAATTTAAATTTTGTTTCCTATATCAATCTGAATGTTGAAAATTGATTTATATAAAATTTATACAGTGATGTACTTAAAAATATTATGGATACCTTTTATTATACCTATCTTAAGTATTCATTTTTGATGGATTTTGAATCGAGTATATATTATTGTCAATGTGTACACAAAAATGGATATAATAAAAAGAATTAAAAAATCGTATTATTATTGATCAAATTTAAAAAATTAATCTCAGCTAATAAATTAAAGATTCCAGAAATCTTCAGAAGTAATTTTCTCTGGGGTTTTTGAAAAAGGGCATACTTGAATACAATTACCACAATCAGTTGAATGTTTAACCCAAATTCCATAACAAGCATTAGTATTCACATACCACTTTCTTACACCCGGATTGTTTGATGTGCATTTTGGTTGAGTTGAGGGTTCATCATCGAATGAAATTGCTTCAGCTTCACATGCTTCAGCACACCGTCTACATCCTTTGCAGTATGCATTAATTTTTTTTAAAAAATCAACATCTGGAGAATCATAAATTAATGGCATATTCGTAAAAACTTTGCACAAACGGACACGTGGCCCCCATTTCTTAGTAATTAGTAAACCATTTCTTCCTTGAGCTCCTAATCCTGCATCAATTGCTAGTGGTATGGATAATCCTGTATCATTTGTAGAAGGAATTGCAAAATAACCAAGATTACGTATGAATTGAGCTATGGTTACGCTGATAGCGGTCATTTGTGAATATCCCCAGCCGACTGAGGCCGTTTCTAAGAATTTGGGCGCACATTGAATTCCTGAAGGATCCATCTCAATTGCAATTATTATTGCATTTTTAACATCAGAAGGTAATTCAATTGATTTCTTTTTTATATTTGCAATTTGTTTCCCATCTATATGAGTAGTTCCTGCAACTTTGGCTGTATTTTTTAATATCCAATTATAATCTATCTTAGTAATTCCCACATCACAAGCCCCAAAAAATTTCGCAGCCCGTTTTATATATTTTGTCAATTCTGCAGGAGGAATTGGGTCTGGAGGCCGAAGAACGATTTCTTTTGGAATATAATCTATATTTGAAGGTTTCGGATTCCATTTGGATGCAAAAGGCATATGTTGATCTATTGTCCAACTAGCGGCATAAAGTGCAAGATCTAATCGTGAATAACCTGGTTCTCCTGAATCAACTAATTTTGTCATATTTGAAACTAAATCCAATCCAAATGAAGGAAATTCCAAATCATATAATGCTCGCATAAAACAGTTATTTTCTTCTGGAAATCTTTGATATTTTGATGGATTTAATTCATATAAATCTGCGCAACTTTGAGCCATTATTTGGATTATTTATCATTATAAAAAAATTTTCTTTCGCATATCCAAGTAATCCTTATATTTTCTGAATAAGCAAGATGATGCGCGATTAGAAAAGAAATGAATGAAAAATAAGGGAAAAAAGAATAATGAAGAAGCAAAGTTTTTTTTCACGTGATTTTGAGTATTTTTTACCTAATTTTATTTTGCAAGTTAATCTTCTTCAGGTTTTTCTTTATCAATCTCGTCTTCATGATTATTCTTATTTTTTTGATCATTTTCATGAATGTGATGGTCGTGATTGTGTTCATGAGAATGATTATGCTCTTCAGATGATGATGTTGGTGCTGGAGTTCGTGGAAATACATCGCTGAACTTTACTGTATCAATATTTTTAAAGTATTCATGAATATCCATCGCAACACCCATCTTAAAATAAATCCCGCCTTGTTGTTGAGCTAATTGGAACATAAGCATTTGAGGGATTTCGATCTCTAATGTTTTTGAATCTTCATCAAGATTGAGTTTAAACTCATCTTTAAGTGATTCCATACCACCCAATCGACGTACTAAAAGAGCTTTTATTTTGTTCTCAAATCCTTCAATTTTTTCTGTCACTTTAATGCGATATTCAATCTTTTTTCCCGCTAAAGGATGATTAAAATCGACAATTAATCTACCTTGATTTGCTCGAAGAACTGTTCCAGAACGTCCCTTTTTATCACGGTAGATGGCACCTGGGTAAGGTTTTTCGCCGTTCATATCTTTGATAAATTGTTTTTGATTGACTTTTTCTATCTTTTTTCCTTCTCTCACACCAAATGCTTCTTCAGGCTCAAGTTGAATAACTTTTTCTTCAAAGAATTTTATTCCTTCAACAATTGCCTCATCGATTTTATCTAGTAGAAATCCTTTTTCGCCAATTATTGCTAATTCATTAGTATATTGATCAGCTTTTTGAGGATCATAATTAGGTAATAATTTTGCATCTTCTGGATTACTCGCTTGAAAAACCATATTTCGTTTTTCATCTTCTTCAATGGTTCTACCTAATATATCAACGTATACCATATCTCCCTTTTGAACTGTTTGTTTCGCTAATTCTTTTTTACGGGCTTCCAAAGCTGCTTTTTTCTCTTTTTCTTCATCAGTTTCGGTATCCACATCAACTACCTTAGTTTCTTCATCAACCATATGCTTTACACCAAATGAGTCCTACTCCTATAAGTAGAACTTTACTCTAGTATGAGCTTAAATTTATTAGTGAAACATTGAATTTTTATTTTTTTATTAAATTGTATCTCATTTATTTTCTTTATTTTTTTAATTTAGAAATGGTAAAAAAGTGATTATAAATTTCTAATATAATGAATCTGATGAATCTGAAGCATTTGAACGATGAGAATCATGAGATGGGGGGGAAATGGCTGTAGAATGGGAAAAAGAAGAAGGACGCTTAGCTAAACAAAATTTAACAGGACATTTTTTCGGTTCCAACTTGTCTGGACAAGCATCACAAATATTACGCATACTAAAGTAATGCTTTAAAAAAACTGGGGCCATTATAATATTAAAAGCGAAAAAAGTATTTAGAAACTTAAAAAAAGGAGAAACTGGAAGAATTTTGTAAATAGAAAACAGTAAAATACCTCCAGATATGCCCATAATTAATTTTTGCGACATTTTTAACAGTTTTTTATGAATCCAATGAAAAAAACTTGGAATATATCCTAAAACAAAACCTATTAATCCAAAAAATAATAAAACAATATTTGGCATCCAATTTTGCAGAAGGATTAAATACCCTAACAAAACCCCAAGAAATCCTGCAGGATATCCTATATAACAACCAATACAAAAATGATATTTACCTATTCTGAATGTATGATCTTGAAAATGAGAACATGGAGGATGATGTGAGAAAAGTGAAATCCAATTTTCTTGTAAATACGCGTATATTCTTAGATTTTTGGAATACTTTATGTTTTTTTTATTCTTTGATTGTTTATTGATATTTAATTGTTCATTAATATCTGATTGTTTAATAATAATTGATTGATTGATGATACTTGTTTTATTAATAATGTTTGATTGACTGCTCCCTCTTGCAGGTTTTAATTGAGAGGATTTTACAGTAATATTTTCTAAAATTTTTATTTTTGATGGATTCTCATCTTTACCCATTCTATATAAGGTAAATTCTTCTCACTTTTAAGTTACATTATAAATTTATAAATATAAAATTAATATTACTATTATGCTCTTTCAATATGGATATGAAGATTCAATAAGTTCTTCAGGAGTAATTATCAGTATTATAATATCAATTATTGTTGCATACACTATCGCAAAGGATGCAAGAACCAGAGGAATAGAACCAACTGGCTATGTAATCTTGACTTGTTGCTGTGGTTGGTGTATTGGAGGGATAGTATACTTAATCGTTCGCTCAAGTCATCCCCCATTGGCTCCAATTGAAGGTGAACCTGGCTTTTCATCGTCTTCCTATCCGGGATACAGGCAATCGGATTCAAACAATTTTTATGGTCGGCCTGATGGGTCTGCGGATAATTTTACAGGGAATTCTTCAGATTCAACTTATCGTCCAAGCTCTGGTATTCCAAAACAGAAGACTTGTAGCATGTGCGGTTCTTTGAACCCAATTGATGCCCGGTTTTGTTCTAATTGTGGATCTAATATGTTCGATCCATAATATCTCTTGTGTAAATTAGTGCGAATAAGTTTTTTTTCTTCCTTTTTATATTAGAAAATTCAATAAAGTCATATGAATATTTTTGCATTGCAAAATAAAAAAAGCTTATAATAATCGAAAAGAATAATGTATTAAGCGCAATGAAATCGCATTCGGACAGTGTTGAAAACCAAGTTAATAGTGCGTATAATCCGAAATATCCCCACTTACGTGCTAATTATGACCCAGATACAAACCGTTATGCAAATTATAGAACTTCCAAAGGATTCCCTTTAGGAGGGATTGGAACAGGGGGATTTCGGATTTTTACTGATGGTGGATTTGGAAATTGGCAAACAAATCATAATTGGTTTCAACCAATTAAAGAGACTAAAGGAACATTTTTCGCACTTTGGATGAAACAAGATGAAACTATGGCGACACGGATTTTAAGACGATCCTATGAGAATTCTTTATTAAATACTGAATATAAGAATATAGATCCAATCGAAAATGTTCTTTTTGAAGGAAAATTTCCCCGTTTTCAGATATTATATGGAGATGCTCGTATTCCTTTAAAAATTGAACTAAATGGATTTACACCTTTTATTCCTCATAATCCCAAAGATTCATCTTTACCTGTATCGATTTTTCGATTTAAAATATCCAATCCAACATATAATCCTATATTTACTTCTTTACTATTTAGTTTTCAAAATATACTGGGAATTGGTGGAAGCGGAGGATCAAAGATCCTTGTTCCTTTTGATGGGCCCGTAAAATACAATAGAACGAATGAAAATTACATTCAAACGTTAGAAAAAGAATTTGGTTCAGGGTTAAAATTTGGAACGACCTTAAAACCTTCAAAAATTGATCCAATGTGCCGCGTTATTGGAGATTATTATGTATTCTGTCATACACCAGATATTCGAACTCAATCTCAGCTTTACATCACCAAATGTCTACAATGGGATGAGTCTGCCGATAGTGCTTCTATTCTCGAGCAATTTTCTGTTGATGGGACACTAGATGAACAAGCAGATCTAAAAGGGCAAAGTGGTGCATTTGCTGTAAAATTCATGGTAGAACCTGAATCAAATATTTTGATTGATTTTTATGTTGTATGGTGGTTACCTCAACATGTAATTGAAAAGAAGCAGCGTATTCGCAAATTAATTAATCAGCACTGGGGTATTGACTATGGGCATTTCTATTTAAACCATTTTCAAACAATAGATGAAATCGCTAAATATATTGTTGATAACCATGATGTGCTTTATACTGAATCATTAGCTCTTGAATATATTTTAACCGATTCAAATTTACCTGCATGGTTGCAGAATTATCTACTGAATTCGATGGATGTGATGGTCACAAATTCAGTTTTCACAAAAGAAGCGAAATATTACACCATTGAAGGCGTACCTTGGGATTGGCCATTTGGTGGATTAACAGGTACTAATGATCAACGACTTTCAAGTCATATATTTCTTTCAATATTCTTTCCAAGTTTAAATGAATCTGAATTATTAACTTTCTTGAATTTATCCGAAAATGGAAAAGTGCCACACGGAAATGGTAATTGTGATATCGCTTTAGGTACCGCTGAGGTCCCTTATGGTCGTCCTATTAAAATGATTAATAAGGGGAAAAGAGAATGGGTAGATTTGACCATGAGCCAAATTTTACAGATGGGGCGATGGATAATAAATGAAGGAAAAATAGACTTTTTAAAAAAACATTGGGATAATTTTTTGATCATGTGGAAATATCTTAAACATGTTTCAATTGATAGTATTCCAGAGGGAATTACTACCTATGATGTAATGGAATTTGGTCGAGGATTCATTTATAGTGCTACATTGTATTTAAGTACACTTCAAATGCTTCATCAACTTGTTTTAAAGATGCAAAAAAATGATACAGAAAATTTAATTATTTATCAAGAAACTGCAAAAGAAATTTATAATTTATATTCGAAAGTTTTGACAAAAATTGAATATGATTTATGGAATGAAAAAGGATATTTCCAAACATCATTTGAAAAAGATACTATTTTTACAGGCGCTTTGGCGGGTGATTGGTTTTCTCGCTATTCTGGTTTAAAACCAATTCTTGAATTTGAAAAAAGTCTTAAAATGAGCCAACTGCAAAGTAAAACTCTGGTAGATTCTCATAAGTATAATTATTATAAAAATCAAGCAACTATGCCTCTTCCCTATTTAGAAGCAAATATTAAAGGAATTGAACAAATTTATCATCATCTTCAAGGTGAGAAATATATGGGTAATTATATATGGCAATCTATTTCTTATCAAGCCTTAGAAGCCATTTACTTAGGCCGAGTAGAAGCTGGAATGCAGATTATTAAAATGATTTTTGATAAAGGTTTCTATGAAGGATACCCATGGGATATGAACTTATTTGGGAGAAGTGGATATACATATATGACTCGACCTGTGATTTGGGGTGTTTTACATGCACTTTCTGGAATGTTTTATGATAGAATTGATGAGAAGCTTATTTTATCACCTAAAGTATATGCAGATGAAGATACTTTACGAATTCCTGTATTTTTTTCACAAGTGTATTTCATGCTTGATTATAATATATTATCCCATGAAGCAAAAATCACAGTTCTTTGGAGTAATATCCATGATAAAGTAATTCGTACAATTATATATAGAGATGTGAAAGGAAAAGATACAAGATTGCCTTTATCACACCCATTTCCTTTAAAAGAAGGGGAATCTTGGGTTGGAATCCTTCCAGATTAATCTTTCAAATAAATCTTTTAATTTTAACCAAATTGTAAGTAACTTTTTTTTTTTGATTTTTGTAGCACGATTTAGTGATAATTTTTTAACTCTTTAGATTATTTTTTTAATTAGAAATCGAATTTATTAATGTATCATAAATTATTTTTCATATTTGCAATTTTCAATTCTTAACTATCCTTTTTCTAATTCTTTTTTTTATTGCACAAATGAACTACAATATTTTTTATTGAGTTTACCTTTTTCTCCCTAGTTTATCGTGACATTATTACACCTTTCTAGATTGTTACAAGGTTTTTAATATGGCTAATAAAGTAAAAACATGGTTCACTGATATTGGGGATCGCATTAAAACATCGGTCAAAATCGATAAAGATGCCCCTTTCTTTTATATCTCATTGTTGATCATCTTTATCTTGGCTGTCATTGTCCGATTATCACCTGTTGTACAAGGAACGTTTCTAATTAAAGCGTTCGATCCATGGTATCAATACGATTCTACAAAGAAGTTAATAGATATGGGATTTTTTAACTGGTTCCATTTTCATGATTACAAGTTTTGGTATCCAGAAGGTGTCGACAGGTTCAATCTGCGTCCAGGATTGTTAATCACAAACGCATTGATCTATAAATTTTTGATTGCATTAGGCTTTAACGTCACCGTATTCCAAGTAGTATATTATTTTCCAGCGGTGATGGGTGGATTAACAGTTGTTGTTATGTATTATTTGGGGAAAGAAGTGTTGGATCGTCGAGCGGGATTGTTGGCTGCGTTCTTTTTAGCATTTTCTCCAGGACATATGCAACGGACAGTGGCTGGATTTTATGATAATGAAACAATTGGAGTATTCGCAATTTTGCTCGAATTCTTATTCTTCATTCGGGCAACAAAATACGGCAGACTTTCAGATGGGTTATTTGCAGGATTAAGTTTAGGATATTTGGCACTAAGTTGGGGAGGTCTATCTTACGGCTTTTTACTCCTTCCTTTGATTGTAGGTGTGTTAATCTTAACAGACAAATATGATAGCAAAGTTTTTATGGCTTATACTACCACTGTTGGTGTTGGATTTCTGTTGTCATCCCTAGATCGGCATTTTAGTTGGAATAAAACATTTCAAGAGACTGAATATGTCGTTTCATTACTATTCTTAGTGTTTTTAATTGCATATCATTATCTTTATGCATTGAAAGGCACCGAACGCTATAAACAAATCCTTACGGCAATAAAATGGTCAATGATTCCGATTTCTGCAGCTGTAGTAATTATATTATGGATTGATCCAAGTTGGTTGCCATTTAATCTTGGTGCAAGATTACAATCAATTATAAACCCAAGTATTAGAGAAGAAATTCATTTAGTTGCTTCTGTCGGAGAACATTCTCCCAGTCCTTGGAGTGTTTATTACTTTAATGCATTAATTCCTGTGTTACTGGTAATTCCTGGGATTTTCTTTGCATTACGTCGTGCAAATATCGAAGATATATTAATGGTAATCTTTGTTATAACTTTATTCTATTTTACAGGAAGTATGGTTCGGATTATATTATTATTTGCACCTGCAATGGCATTAATTGGAGGATATGCTTTATCGACTATTTTAAAATTCTTCGGAAATTTGATGAAGGATCAGCCAACAATCACCCGAAGGCGCAAGCGTCAATTAAAACGAACTTTAGCCAAATCAGAAGGAATTGTTGTTTATTTCATGATTGGGATTTTATTATTTGTTCAAGCAAATCATGCTATCGATATGTCTGCTGATCAATTAGGCTATTCTGAATTGGTTGCTGCAGGGGCTTTCCATGATTGGGAAGAAACATTTACTTGGATGAAATATAATTTAGATAGTAGTACTGTCGTCGTCTCTTGGTGGGATTATGGTTATTGGATTACTACTATAGGAAATGTAACTACAGTAAATGATAACGGAACGTGGAATCAAACGAGAATTGGGCTCACAGGTATGGCGTTTATGCAGACAAATGAACAGTTCAGTGCTGAAGTGTTTAGGGCCTTAAAAGCTGATTACGTATTAGTTTATTTCGGACATTTATTAAACGGATTGGGTGGTGATGAAGGTAAATGGCCTTGGATGCTGCGTATCTGCAATGATAACACCAAATTCTATGAAGGTATGTCAAATATTCCAAAAGATAATTGGTATGGTGGAGATGATTCTGTAGATACAGTGTTTAATGAAGATTATTATGTAAACAGTAGTTCAGGGAAGTATTACGCAAGTTGGTTTAATACTACCCTTGTGAAGTTGATGTTTGCTGATGAAATCACCTCATCTTCTCAGTTATCTGATAATTCACCATATACTGCTCAATATTTAGTTTCAGCTTTAGAAGGTTCTGATTCACAACCTGGAAGAACTGATAGTTATGGGAACCCATGGACCAATTATGATACTGTGAATGGAAATTATCAATTACAGTATTTCACTCCTGCCTATTATTCCATTAATCGATTGGTAAAAGTATTCAAGGTCGATTATGACGCTTTAGATTCAGCTTTTCAAATTAAAGATACTTATATAGATACTAATGGATTAGGGTATGCAATTATTGAAAATACTGGAACAACTTCATTAGATCTCCAACAATTAATTGTAAGTGATAATGTGAATAATTATCCAGTTAATTTTACTGTTGAAGATGCCAATGAAGAATTTGCACCAGGTGATACTCGCTATGTATGGTTTGACTCTACTGAAATTGATCGTGAGCAATTTGGATTAAATGATGGATATCATATTGAAGCTGAAATGAAAGTTTCTGGAAGTACCTCAACATATTCATTTTCAAATACAAGTGTTTCTACTACAGTTGTTTTACCCAAGTTGGGCGCAATTTCTATCGACAAAGGCCAATCATACTTTGAATATACAGGAAGTGATTATTCAACGCATCTAGCTTTGCAAAACACTGGTGAACTTCCATTAGAAATAAACGAAATTCACATTGCTGGTGAAGTATATAATCAAACTCAAATTGAATCAATTCTTGGTCGAAAATTATTGGTTGTACCAAATTCAACAGAAGAAATAGTGTTGGCGGGATTAACTTTACCTATTGCTACTGATTTCAGTCAAGATGCTTCAGTGTCTATTTATACTATTCGAGGGCCTTCTGTACAAAGCATCATTTCACAATCAAATGTGGGATATTCAATCGGGTTTAATCCTTCGATTTTATCTGATCTACCAGAAACTGAGTATCGTTTTGATCAAAGTACTTATCAACCAATTTCATCTTCTCTTTCAAAGAATGTATACGTTAATTATAATAATAATTCTTATCTTTTAGATAACGGTACACTCTATTTGGATATTTCAAATACAGGAGATAAAATGTTCTCTTTGCAGAATATTATCACACCTGATGATACAATTAGTATTTATGACATTCAAAATGCTCAAGGTGAATATGTAAATCCACTTGAAGGAGATAACTATCAACTGTTATTTGTTAATCCAGGTGAAACAAGAAAAATTAGAGCCGAAGTTTCAAACGTTGAATTAAATGAACCGAAATTAATTGCAATTACAGCTACAGTGGATGGACAAAGAGTCACCCGTAATAGCGCTCTCTTTGTTCCTCGTAGTGCCACTCCTAAAGTAGCAATTATTAATTCAACTGATGCACAAAGCTTTGCGTTTACTAATGAGACTGTCCGATTAACCTTAAAGAACATTGGATTTGATCCAATTACACTTGATCAAGTTGTGATTAACGGAACTGAAACAATTGATTTAAATGAAACAATGGTGCGTGAGGGAAGTTTATCTTTATTACCTGACGAAATTGCAGTAATCGAATTTCCAATTTCGACATTTGCAGTTAATTTAACCAATACTCTTTCAGTTCAGGTAAATATCGATGAAGATGTTAATGGATTTAGCGTATCAACTATCAATTCAATACTACCAACAATTGAACCCGTTTTTGCAATAGTTCCTCCTGGTCAAATCTATCCTCACCAAATTGATGAAACTTATGCATCTGTAGGTGATGATTTGATTCATTTGGTTATTCAAGTTGAAAACGAGCAGGTTGTTAATATTGATAGCATTATGTTCTCTTTAACCGGAGACTCAAACGATTATCAATATTTGAATTTAACTGCTGTTGGTGGAATTGATTTGCGTGATGAAGATAATAATCCAATGACTGGTTTGACTTTAACTGGTGGTGTTGCAGATGATACAACGATTCAATTATTCTATTTAAATATTGATCCTAGTATATATGGCATCACTTTAACCCAAGATGAACCAGTTTATCTGAAGATCCGAACACTGGCTGGTTATGAAGCAACAATCACCTTAACTGTGAAGGCTTAAGCTTAATATACCTGTTGTTTGATCTTTTTTTCTTATTTCTTTTCTTTCTATAAAAATTTACTTTATAAATACATATGTTTTGTTCAGATGGATAATTATTATTAAATTAATTACTCGAATTTCCGTTATTTTCCTTTTGCTGTGAGAATTTATTTTATTAAGTTGTAAACAGCTTAACTTTTTGTTTTTATTGGAAAAATTAGAATTTTGAGATAGGATTTAGATTTTCTTTTGCAATAATTATATTAAAAAAATAAATAAATAGGATAAATATTTACAAAAAAGATTTTATTCAAAGATCTAAAAATAAATTCCTTTGAAAGTGTGAAAATAAACTTATTCGCACTTTAATATTAATAATCTTCATCCATCTTTTTGAAAAAGGCTTTTGGATGCAAACACGAAGGACAAATTTCTGGGGGCTCTTCACCATAATGCCAATACCCACATTCAAGGCAGAGCCACCAAACCTTTCCATCTTTTTTGAACATACTTGCTTTTTCTATTTGTTCCAACAGTTTGCGATATCTTTGTTCATGATGTTCTTCAGCTTTTGCAATTGCTCGAATTTGTACCGCCAGTTCGGAAAATCCTTCTTCTTCAGCAATTTTAGCAATTTCTGGATATAGTTCAGAATGTTCGTGATGTTCACCATTAATAGCTGCTCGAAGATTTTCCTTTAGTGAACCTTTAACAACAGGTACTGCTACATTATTTAATTCAAGCATTTCCTCTTTTATATTCAACTTTTGAAACACTTTATGAATCATTCGGTAAAAATTCTTGCCATGAGTTTTCTCATGATCGGCTGTTTCAAGGAAAATATTTCCAATTTGTTCGTATCCTTCTTTTTTAGCAATTTTTGCATATTCTGTATAGCGCATTCTCGCTTGACTTTCGCCTACATAGGCTTGTGCTAGAGCTTCAACTAATCGATTCATATTAATTCACTATTTAGTATCATGTTCAATTTAGTTATAAATATTAGGTTATTAGGAATTGTATCTCTTTAATCAAAGAGTTATTATTTAATATGTCTTTTATTTTATACAGTTGCATCTCCAAAAGTTCGAACACGTTGCCCAGCTAATTCTTGTTCGATCATTTCTTCCATGATTCTTTCACCATTGTCAATAATTATACTGTAAAATTCGTCACCTGAGCCAATTTTTGCATTAATCAATGCTAACTGCGCATTTAGTGAAGCTTTCCATACTAAATCTAAACCTTTGTATATTAAATTAGGTGACCACATTGGTCGCATACTGGCCCACCAAAGCCAGCAAGAATGCAGGGATTGATCGAAAAAATAGCGCGCTGTTTTATAATAATGCATGAAATTTATGTGTGTTTGATAATTGGGCATGTGATAGTCGAGCAATGCCATAAGTTGATAAAGTGCTTTTAGTAATCTGTACTGAAATTTGTGAACTGGATTAAGCGGATGAGCCCAAAGTGGATAAGGAACATTTGAGGCAAGATCAGAAAGTTCTGTACTCCAAGAAGATGGTCGAATTGCTTGAGGTATTTGGGGTCGTTGAGGAAATATCTTACAAAGATCGGAGATAAATACTATTTCAATTTCATCTCTATCTTCAATTAATGAAAAAACTTTGCCTAAAAAGCTCGTCTCATAATATTTATGATGATGTCCAAAGGTTTCTGCATCTTGAGCTGTAATAACATAATAATTGTGTTCTTTATGATCAGGAAACATGGTTAAGAGATGTTCAATGAAACCGTTTGCATCGATGTTTTTAAATGAGATCATGTTGGATATTAAAGTATCTCTAAAAAACGTACAGATCTTTGTTGTATTCGCGCCGTCATGAGAATAATTTTGAGTTTGAATAAAATTTTGGGGCCATTGTCCAGTGTGAGCAATTCCATCCATTATTATCCAATTAAAACCTAGTTCGGACACCATACGAATAACTTTTGTAGAAATTGCCATCTCTGGTGGGAAGAATCCTTTCGGTTGCCAATTTTGATCAAAACTTGCTTGAATTGTCTTTGTATTCAAAGTAATTTGATGTTTAACTTCTGGCTCAGGAATGAGTGGTAAAATTGGATGAAATTTCGCTGAACCTACGAGATCAACGCGCTTCATTTGCATCAAATGTGATAATCTTTCCCTTACATTTTTCAAATCTAATCCATTTAATAGATCAACAAGACATCCTTGAATATTTACCGTTATTTTTGCATTTTCATGTCGTTCTAACATGCTTAGTAGCGGATCATAGCATTCGTTATAGATTTGTTTTAATATTTCTATTTCTTGCCACGGTGGTTGATATGCATGAAGAAAAGGCGCCCAATAAATTGTCATAATAATCACTTTGATAACAAGCATAATTTATTATTAGTGAATAATCAAAATAGAATAAATGCACTATTGAACAAGAGTGCGGCTATTATATTAAATCTAAGATTGCCTAAGAATTCTTTCTTCTTTTCTCAAGTTTTAACCCTATCAATCCCTTTTAAACCCATTTATCAAAAAATAGTCGAAAAGCTTTTAGAAGCTCAAAGCCAAATGAAGAATAGAGAGTGATTAAGATTAATGGAAATTGATTTGGATAACATCCCGCTTGATCAACTCGATCTTACGTTAGTATTTTGGGACGAGATATTAGAGTCAGGATCTTCTGTAGAAGAAGAAGTTCGGATGCAATTATGGAGTTTTCTTTACAATTCGGTTTTAGATGGGCTTGAGAATGATCCTTCAGATGAAGATGATACCCAATTACAAGCACAGATCGATGATTATCTGAAAAGTGAAAAAATGAAAAAATGGATTTCGCAGCAAGCTGAAGAAATTCACAAATTCTTGAATAAATAAATGGATTTTACTTTATTTTGAATCATTCTATTTAATATTTATTAAAGTTCTTTCTATATCAAAGTTCTTTTTATACCTAAGTTCTTTTTATACCTAAGTTCTTTTCATATGTCTTCATATTTTTTTATCTGAGCTTTTCGTCGGGCAACCATTTCTTGTTTAAAAGCATTTAATTCCTTGCTTTGTTCTCTCTTCAAAGCGCGGATTGCCTGTCTCAGCTCTGCTTTGCTTAAATCACCGTCTTTCATGAATTCGCTGAATTGCTGTTTAAATAAGATAAAATCTTGATGCATTTCTGTTTTTGCCTTTTCTTCTGCCGCTTCTTCGTGAGCTAATTCTCGTTTTAAAGCTCTAATCTCCTTTTTATGCTCTTGTTTTAATGCTTTAATAGCTTCTCGGAATTCTTTCTTATTTAGATCTCCATCTTTCATAAATTCTCGAAATCTTTTCTCAAAAAGATGCAAATCTTGCTTTAATTCCTTTCGTTTTTCTTTTACTGGATTTTGTCGCGCACCAAATCCAAAGAGAATCAATGGTAATAATAAAGTTGCTCGTCTTTTCGCCCGCTTTCGTAATAATTCTTGTTCTTCTGGTGTCAAACCTAATTCTTTTGCAACTTGAATACGACGAACTTCTAGTAGTGCGACAATTGCTCCAACATACATAAGACCAACATAACTGAAAAGACCTTGTAAACCTTTAATGGGAAATATTGATGCAAGTATATCAAAGATAACACCTGCAATTAATGGACTGGCAATTGCAGCAGTATGAACAAAAAGGTAGTAATATCCCGTATAAGTGGCAATTTTATCTTCAGATGCCATGTCCCAAACCACTACAAGGAGATTAATGGAAATCACAGTTAAAGAAAATCCTAGAACCAAAACCCAAAGAAGTATTATAAAGAATCGTAATTCAATCTGGAACTGATTCAGCTGAAAAACATTCGCAACTACATCAGGAGAAACTAATGCAAAATATGCCATCGGAATAACTGTAATTCCAAATAAAATTAATCCGAGTAAAGATGCATCACGCGCTCCAATTTTTTTTCCTAATAATCCTGCAGGAACTGCAGAGAGAACTCCAAATAAGCCCAGCGTTCCTAAAACATAATTTGCATGCGTGTCACTAAATCCAAGAATTGAAACTGTAAAAGTACTCAGAAATGATTCGGCTACTTGATATCCGCATTGATTAAGAAAAACTGCAATTAACGCAAATATTAGTGCTTTATTCTTTTCATGACGCAGATTATATAGAATTCTAGACCATCCTTCTGCTGTTTTTTTTGAAACAACATATTTATTTGGGTCCTCGTGCACTGAAAGTATTAAAATCAGCAAGCATACTAACATAATCGCCCCAATTACCCAAAATGCTAAGGAATGATGAATTTGAAATAAATATGCTGAAAGGAATAGCCCTAAAATACTGGCAAATCCTCCTACAACTGAAAGAACACCTGAACCTTCTGATCTATAAGAAGATGGAAGAAAATCAGGAATGAGTGCTAACATAGGAGATTTATAGAATGCCATGGAAATGTTAAAGAAAGTAATTGCTATAAGCAACCAAATCAAAGTTTCCTCAAATGTGCCAATTAGTCCTAGAAAAAAAGCTGAGAGTGGAATTCCAACAATGATAAAGGGCATTCGACGCCCCAAATGCTTTACCCAAATTCTATCTGAGAGTGAACCTACTGCAGGTTGCACGAATAATGCAATTATGTTATCTAACACCATGACAATACCAACAATAGTATTGATTAAACCAGAATTTGGAAAGTGGGCTAAAAAATTTCGGCGAACAAAAAGTGGGACATATATTACGTAAGCACTTAAAGCAATATTCGAACTGAACATTCCAAAACTCATTAGCATGGTCCGAAAGTATGGAAAGCGATCCTTTTCCATAGTATTATTTCAAATAGAAAATGCTAATAACTTATCGTAAAAATGAAAAAATAAAAAAGGATCAAACTTATTTGCACTAATTTACACTACAAATAAGATCTTTTTTATGACAACGGACTCCTATCTTTTACATTTAATTAACAATATATTCCCCTTTGAAGCTATTCATCCATACAATCCATATCTTTATTAATATTTAAAAGAAAGTAAAGTATTATGACAGCAATCATTACTTACGTTTTTGAATGTATTACTACAATAAGTGCATTATTAGCAAGCTTTTTTTTATTAAAAAAAGGTTTCTCTTCAAATGATGCAAAATCAAGCCGCTTTTTGGGTTTTTCTTCATTTTTTTTAGGAATATATGCTCTCTCAACAATAATTTATTCTGTTGCAAATTCTGAGCTGGCAATTATTGTTTTATTAAAAATAGGAATGATTATGATTTGCTTTTCATTACTGTTTCTATTTTACACGATGAAAATATTGATTCACTCGAGTTTTTGGCTAACTACAAATCGTATCTTAAAATATCTTATGCTTGGAATTACAAGTGGAATCGCTCTTCTTTTAGGAATTTCTAACTATATCCAAGTTATAGATGTGCACAACGCGGACACTCATTTTGATCCTATAATTTTTAATATATTTGCAAGTTTTATCGGTATTATTCTAATTTATTCAATATTCACGATTTATTTTCTTGGAGTAAAGAAAACTGAAGGAGATGATAGAAAAAAAATGGTTTTCTTTTTCATAGGATTAATCTTCATGCTGTTTGGATTAATAATTGATGCCATTGGGAACTTTATAGAAAATGAAACCCTTTTTGATTCATTACTATTTGGATTTTTATCCATTGGTAATTTGTGCATTGTTTTTTGTGTTCTTTACAAAAATCAAAAAGAATGTTGAAGTATGGATATATGAAATTTGATGATTTATGATCAAATCCTTTAAGCAAAAAAAACTTATTCGCACAAGATCATCCCATTAGTTAGTTCTTAGAAATTGGTTCAAAACAAATGCAAGATCTTAAGAAAAAAGTAATAAAATCGTATTTCACACTTTGGATGTCATGGTAATTTTTCTATATTTTTCATCTTTGTTAAAGTAATGTGATAGATTTATTTTATGTTGAAGCAAATTAGAATTATGCAAAGGCGAAACGAAATTGCCAGGGATATCCATTTAAATCAACCTAGAGTTAAAATTTACATTGATGGGGCAAATTTTTATCATGGTTTGAAAACTATGGGTAAAAAATACCGAGAATTTCAATTTGATTTTGCTAAGATGGGGATACGATTAACTACAAAGAATCGGCGATTAATTGGTATCAATTACTATTCATCAGCATTTAATCAGCAAAAAAATCCCACTATTTATAGAGAACAGCAAAAATTCTTTTCTCGTTTAAGGAAAGAAAGTATAGAAGTAATTCTTTGCAAAATTCAACATAGAATCGTGAATCCAAATGATTTTATCTTGAGATCAAAAGGAACGATTAAAGGTGATGATATTTCGATAGCTGTTGATATGTTAAGCGATGCTTATGAAGATATTTATGATGTGGGGATTTTAGTCAGTAGTGATGGTGATTTTGTTCCACTTGTTAAAAAATTAATTTCACTTGGAAAGATTGTTGAAATATTGTATTTTGAAGCGCTTAAATCATGGGATCTTATTTGTGCTTGTAAAAACAATCGTGAAGTTTCGAAATCTTTATTGCGGAAATGTTTTATTCCTAAAGAATTATGAAGATCTGATTATATTCTCGAAATTGTAATTATTTTAATCAAATCGTAATTATTAAGCAGATAATCTCGAGATAAAATAAAAAAAAGAAAGAACAAAAAGATCAGCTGGCAGTTATCTGCCTTAAAGGCGAGCTGTTCACCTGAATTATTGAATCATACACCGTTGCAATTTAGCAAAAGTGTTTAAAATCCAGATCAGCTGGTAAATCTCTTTACCTCATAGTGAGCTGTTCACTAATAGATAATTCTTATATTCCTATTTAAAATTATTCCTTTATATTTAAAGTAATAATTTTTTTCGTTAATCAATTAACAATAAGTGTAGATTAGTTTCTAAAGCGTGTATTTTAAATTTTAAATTTGTGCTATTTCTTGAGAAATCTATGATAGAAAAATAGATTAAACTAATTCCCACTTATGCATTTTAGAGATATTATTTATTTTTTGATATTTTACATTATTTGATGTATTTCAGAGTTAAAAAAGATTAATTTAAAGATGATTTTAATTTATAAACACATTTACATATATGAATTACACACATAAAAAAAGCATACTTCTTCATTTGGATATTTTCATTCATATGCGGAAGAAAAAAGAAATGGCATACACATCGTTTATATATATTTGCACATTACTTTTATTCAAATAAAAGTGATTTATTATGATAAGTTATGATGAAATCTCTAAAAAATCATTTCATGGATATATCTGGATTTGGATCTCTCAATATATTTCCTTGATTGGCTCAAACATAGTATCATTTGCTGTAATATGGTATTTAACCCTAAGGACAGAGTCATCATTTATTCTATCTCTTGCTTCTATTGCATCTATCGTTCCAATGATTTTGGTTGGACCATTTGCAGGAGTAATTTCTGATCGTGTGAATAAAAATACTGTGCTCATCCTTGCAGATTTTATTCAAGCTTTAGGAACCTTTGTCTTAATTGTTCTTTTTTATTTAAATCTCGCCCAATTATGGCACATCATTGCTTTATTAGCTGTTCGGGGAACGTGTCAAGGATTTCAAATGCCTGTAGCAATTTCAATTACATCCTTAATGGTTCCTAAAGAAAAAATTAAATTTGTGAACTCATTAAATCAAATTTTATCATCCTTGATGAATATCGCAAGTCCCGCTATCGGGGCTGTAGCTATTGCAAGTTTCTCTATTGAACAAATCTATTGGTTGGATGTATTTACTTTTATTCCTACTGCTATTGTTCTATTAGTTATTCAAATTCCTTCAGTTCGATCAAAATCAAATTCTTTCACACAAGAATCTGCGATAATAAATAATTCTTCTTCAGAAGTATCTGATATGAGTACTAATCATAATAAAAAATCCTTCAAACAAGATTTTAGAGAAGGATTTAATTATATCAAAAAATCAGGATTATCTCCTGTTTTTGTAATGTTTGCTTTAGCAAATTTTATTGTGGTACCTGTTTTTACCTTGTTTCCCCTTTTTATCTTAGAATATCATAATGGAGGTGCTTCTGAATATAGCTGGGTAGAAATTTTATTCCAAGTAGGGTTAATTTTTGGAGCTATTTTATTAATGCTATCAAAACGACAAGGCTCAATGAAATCGGTGATTATTTCAGGAATGATGCTTTCTGTGGTGCTTTTAGGATTAGCTCTTGTTCCTCGCGGTTGGTTTTGGTTGTTCTTTATCATATGTTTTATAATGGGAATTAATCTCGCATATATTGATACTCAACTAATTTCTGTTCTCCAGACTACAATTCCAAAAGATTTACAGGGAAGAGTGTTTGCTACAATGTTCACCCTTATCAAAGCTATGAATCCAATTGGCTTAATAATTTGGGGATTAATTGGTGAAATGATTCCTGTGGTGTGGATTTTCTTAATATCTCCTTCGATTTCATTAGTTGTATATTTTCTACTTATTAAATTCACTAAAATGATGCATTATGATGAAAAAAGTAAAAAAGAAGATTTAAATACTAACGAGATTGATCTAGTGGATGAATCAGAATTTATTAGAAGTAACATTTCAAAAGAAGAAGTAAAACCCCTAGTAGAATAAGTGATTTAGCAGATTTTTTTTCTCTATTTTCTCAATTTACAATACTCTATTCATTTAGGAGCAAATGAATGCGAATAAGTTTTATATTTTCATATTTTTTAGAAATAATTTTCTTGTTATTTTCGTTCAAAGTTATGAGTCATTGTGCAAAAAAAGGGCACTTTAACTTCATAATTTGCTTATTTGTGGGTATATGCACCCATTTTTTCAATTTTCCACTTTTTTGGTTGAAAAATTTAAATGGCAACCGTTTTTGATTTCCCTATAGTGATATACTATGGGTTGGAAAATTCTTTCAAAAAAATTTTTAAATAACGAGCAATCCGTGTTTGAAATGGTCGTTGAGGCTCCTGATATGGCAAAAAAGGCTCATGGGGGAAATTTTGTAATACTTCGACTGACTGAACATGGTGAACGCTTTCCATTAACTGTTGCTGATTACGATGTTGAAAAAGGCACAATCACCATTGTTGTAATGAAGATAGGAAAAAGTACTACTGAATTATCATTAATGGAAGCTGGAGAAGAAATTCTTGATTTCGTTGGTCCTTTGGGCAAGTCAGCACATATTGAAAAATATGAGCATCCAGTTGTTTTAGTTGGTGGTGGTGTTGGTATTGCTCCTATTTTTCCACAAGCTAAAGAGTTTAAAGCAGTAGGAAACCATGTAATTGTTATTTTAGGTGCAAGAACAAAAGATCTACTTTTCTGGGAAGATAAATTTCGTCAAGTTGTTGATGAAGTAATTGTTACCACCGATGATGGTTCTTACGGGAAAAAAGGTTTTGTTACTGATAGATTAAAAGAATTAATGGAAAACAAACCGCTTTCGCATGTAATTGCCATTGGACCAATCATCATGATGAAATTTGTTGCTCGATTAACTAGTGGTCAAGGAGATCTACCAAAAATACCAACCACTGTTTCTCTTAATCCTATAATGGTAGATGGAACAGGGATGTGTGGCGGTTGTAGATTTTTGACATTGGATGGGCAAGCTAAATTTGCATGTGTGGATGGTCCTGATGTAGATGGGCATAATGTAAATTTTGATAATCTTATTGCTCGAAATAGTCGATTTCAACGCGTAGAACATGAGCGCTTAGAGAAATTCGAGCATGAATGCAAATTATTAGCAATGGCTGATAATGCTGAAGGAGAATGCAAAGAATAAGGGAGAATGTCCTTAAATTATAACAAAATAAAATAAAAAAAAGGAAAATGAATAGAATGAATGGAGGAAAATCAATGAGAAAATATCAAATTATAAAATCACGTAACCTAATGCCTCAACAAGATCCTCATGAAAGAGCGCATAATTTTAGCGAAGTCGCATTGGGATATACTGAAGAAATGGCTATTAAAGAAGCTAATCGTTGCATTCAATGTAAAACCCGACCATGTGTGAAGGGTTGTCCTGTCGAAGTTCCCATACCAGAATTTATTGCAAAAATCAGCACTCATGATTTTGAAGGTGCAATTGATAAAATAAAAGAGAAAAACGTTCTCCCAGCTATTTGTGGGCGCGTTTGTCCTCAAGAAACTCAATGTGAAGCAAAATGTACTCTTGGAAAAATTACAGGATCAGAACCTGTAGCAATTGGAAGATTAGAACGCTTTGTGGCTGATTGGGAACAACAAGTAAAGAATATTGGAGAATTTGATGAAGGCGCATGCGTCGATTTAAGTGGAAATCCTAAAGTGGCCGTCATCGGCGCGGGACCTGCTGGACTCACGTGTGCTGGTGAGTTGGCAAAATTAGATTATGATGTTACTATTTTTGAAGCCTTCCATAAAACAGGTGGTGTATTAGTTTATGGAATTCCCGAATTTCGATTACCAAAGAAAATTGTTAGAAAAGAGATCGATAATCTACGCGAATGTGGGGTAAAAATAAAACTAGATGCTGTTGTAGGAAAATTATATACATTGAAAGATTTGGAGGCTCAAGGATTTAAAGCATTCTTTATTGGAGTAGGGGCTGGATTACCTATCTTTTTGAATATTCCTGGTATTGAACTTAATGGTGTATTATCTGCAAATGAGTATCTCACACGTGTAAATTTAATGAAAGCGTATGATCCTTCCTATGATACGATGGTTGATTCAGGTAAAGTAATTGCTGTTCTTGGTGGTGGAAATGTTGCTATGGATTCTGCGCGCACTGCTTTACGACTTGGTGCTGAAAAAGTAATTGTTGTATATCGCAGAAGCGAAAAAGAAATTCCTGCACGGCGCGAAGAGTTCGAACATGCTGTTGAAGAAGGTATTGAATTTCACTTTTTACGCAATCCTACCAAGATTATTGGAGATGAAAAGGGTTTTGTAAAAGAAATGGAAGTTATCAAGATGGAATTGGGTGAACCTGATGCTTCTGGCCGACGCAGACCTATTCCTATTTCAGGTAGTGAATATACCATACCGGTGGATCTTGTTATTATGGCAATTGGAACCCGTGCTAATCCATTACTTACTCAGAATATTCCCAATCTGAAATTAAACAAATGGGGATATATTGAAGTAAATAAACATATGCAATCTTCCATTCCAAATGTATTTGCTGGAGGGGATATTGTAACAGGAAGTGCTACAGTTATCTCTGCAATGGGTGCAGGAAAAACTGCTGCTAAAGGGATCCATAAATTTTTACAAGGTAAACTGAGCGATTCTTAAAAAATTAGGTCTTTCTACTTTTTTTCTTTAAGTATTATCGATAATTCTTTCTTTTGATTATCAATATATTATAATTATTCTAATATTATTTTGCCTTTTTTTTTGTGTTCTTTTTAAAAGCAATTACTTATTTACATGAATGAGCTAATTGATCACGATCAAAATGTCTGAATTACCACAAAAAAAAGAAGATGAAAAAGAAGATCCTGATTTATATTCAAATGGAAAGCTTGTTCGGCATATTAAAAAGAAGATATTAATTCTTGGTGAAGGTGGTGTTGGTAAAACTACATTACTTTATCGATATATAAATAATGTATTCATCGATTCAACAAAGATGACTATTGGTAGTGATTTTTTTATTAAAAAGATAAGAACTGTCGATGAAGAATATGAAAATCGCTTAACTCTGCTTCTCTGGGATTTTGCGGGTCAAAACCGTTTTAGATTTATTGTAAAAGAATATACTAAAGGCGCTGAAGGTGTTATTCTCGTATTTGATTTGGTAAGATTAAATTCATTACAAAGACTGCACAATTGGATTGAGATTTTAAAGGAAGGAGGAATTTGGGGAAACCCAAATGTTAAATTCTTTCTGGTTGGAACAAAAAGTGATTTAATTGGAAATGGTTATTCAAAAATTCCTGATAGTTTCATAGATAATTTTCAGGAAGAATTTAGTATTAACAAATATTTCGAAACCAGTGCTAAAAATGGAGTTGGAATAGAAAAACTTTTTGAAGAAGTCGCTCAAACTATGATTGGGAAAGAAAACGAGAAATAAAATAAGTTCTTTCTTCTTCTTTTTTATTTTTTTTTTTGCTTTACTTCTTTTTTAGATCATTTTATTTTTTTTGTTTCATTATAGATCATTACGATGGAAAAACATGAGTTAGATAACCCTGCTGCATGCCTTCGGGAAGAATTTACTGATTCTGAACTTGGGGTTTCACTTAGGGTTTGTTATAATTGCAGCACTTGTTCTACTAGTTGTCCAGTAGCCCTTGAAACAGGTGGAAAATTTAACCCGCGTAGCATTATACAACTTGCTAATTGTGGATTTGAAGAAAGATTAATTGTGGATCTATCTCCTAATACTTGGGAATGTAGTATGTGTGAAGTATGTCAAGAAGTATGTCCACAACATGTGAATTTACATGAAATTTTCATAAGTGTTAAAAATGCAGCAGCGGATTTTGGAAATATTCCTGAGTCCTATACTAGTGAAACAAATCAAGTTTATCTTCATGGCAAAGCAGTTCCATTGCAACCTGCAATTGCCAAGCGACGGGCACAATTGGGATTATCACCTTCACCTGAAGTATCTATTACTGAAATCCAACATCTAATGGATCTTACTCCTGTTAAGCTTATTTTAGAACATGCAAATGCGAAATCTGATCTTTCGGAGGGTTCTTCATAATGGTATTAGAATCAAATGAATTTACTAAACAAACTGTACAATCTCTTCAATTTGATATCTTTGTTGGTTGTACAATACAGAATCGGATTCCTTTTATTGAAAAAAGTGCTCGATTTGTATTCGAAAAGTTAGGAATTAAACTATATGATAATAATGAATTTGGATGCTGTCCTGATCCTGTTGGTGTTCAAAGTACCAATCATGAAGCATGGTTGACTTTGGGAGCGCGGAATTTATCATTAGCTGAAGAAGATAATCGGCCAATTGTTAGTTTTTGTAATGGTTGTTCTGAAACATTAAAAGCAGTTCGACATGAATTACTTGAAAATCCAGAAGAAAAAAGTGTCATTCAATCACGATTAAAGGAAATTGGTCGAGAATTTAAAGGAACTAGTGAAGTCAATCATTTTATTGAAGTTTTATATGAGCAAGTTGGAATTGGACCTATAAAAGATTTAGTTGTAAAACCTTTAACAGGAATGAAAATTGCTGTTCATCCTGGATGTCATTATTCCAGACCACATGAACTTGTAAATACCGATGATGGATTGGAACCAATTTATCCTAAAAAGATCTTGGAAGCATTAGGTGCAACTGTATTAGAATATCAAGAAGAATTGATGTGCTGTGGTTCTGCTGTTGCTCGTGTAAATGAAGATGCAGCTAACGGTATGTTGAAGCGTAAATATTCAAGCATTCAAGAAGTAGGTGCAGATATTATTGCAGTTATTTGTCCTTCTTGTTTTCAACAGTTGGAAGTTGGACAGCGCGCCATGAAAAAAGCTTATCAAATGGACGTAAAAATTCCTGTTTTATATGTAACTGAATTAATGGCTTTAGCCTTTGGGGCATCATTTTCAGATATAGGTTTAAAATTTCATCAAATTAAACCAATAAAAACTTTGAAAGTCTTTGGTTTCGAATGAAATGATTATGATATAATAAAAAAACATGACTTTTCACATTAATCTTCAGCATCTGATGAATGGTATTATATATTATATCAGAGTGATAGATAAGTGAGAAAGATTATTGTGAACCTCATGAAAAAAAAGGATTTTTTAATTTCATATTTTTATTAAAGTAAAAATTCCAGATTTATTTAGAATAAAGCATTTTTTATCTAATCAAATTTTAACATTTAAGATTTTCTACATTAAATTGAAAAAAAGTTATTTTAAAAAATATATCCACATTGAGTACAAACGGTCTTCTTTGCATATACTACTTGGGGTACATAAGAAATTATAGTTGATTTATCGTCAATTACCTTTAGTTTTGTACTTCCACAATGAGGACATTTAAGACGTCCTATATGTTTAGCATGAACAATCTCAACAGGTGGTTCTTCAATATGCCTTGATGGTTTTTTTCGTCTTCTAGAAGGTGTTTTGACTTTTGTAGTGCTTGCTTTAGTTGCTTTTACTTCAATCTTACTCGGTTGCTTTGATTCTAATTGAATTCTTAATGATTCATTTTCACTCAAAAGTAATTCGCGATTTTGAGCTAAAGCTTCTAATTTTTCTTTCATTTCTTGATAATCTTTTTGTAAGATATCATAATCTTTTTTCGAAATGGAATTATTTTTAATTTGTTTAAGTTCTTTTTCAAGTTTCTTTTCTTTTTCTTCAATAATTCTGAGAGATTTTAATGATTTTCGCGCTTTCAATTGATATTCTTGCATTTTAGCATTTGAAATTCGCAGTTTCCTAATTAAATCATGAACTTGTGGATCAGTTATTTTTCCTGATGCAGTTTCTTCTGTTTTTAAAGGAGGTTTTTTTGCTTCTGATTGAATTAATTCGAGTTCTTCTTGGTGTGTGTTTTTCAATTGTAATATTTCTTTTTCAAAATTCTCTTCTGCTAGTTTTTTGCTTTCTTCAATTTCATTTATCTTAATTTGGGCAATTTGCAATTGTTCTTTCATGGATTGCTCTAACATTTCAAAATTTTGTCGTTCTTGCTTCCATTCTAATTCCTTTCTCTCTAATTCTGTTTGTTTGGATAATAATTGGTTTTTTAAATCCACAATTTCTTCAGTTGGTTTAGATTTCTTTAATTGTTTCTGTAAGAGTTGAATTTTTTGTTCTTTATCATTTAAATCTGCTTTTAATCGATTTTGAATTCTACTTAATTCATCAATTTTTTGTTCTAGTTCTTTCTGATTAGCTGATTCAGAAACTTGTGTTTTTAAGGACTGTATTTGATTTTCTAAAGTAGTAATTTGTCGGTTTTGTTGTTCAATTTCAGCAACTTGAGTTTTAATTTTATTTATTGCTTCATCTAATTTTTGTTTGAATTCAATTATTAATCTATCTTTCTTTGTAGCTTTTGTTTGGAGTGTTGCCAACTTTGTTTGATATTCTTGAATTTCTTTTTCTAATTCTTGAATCATCTCAGTTTGGGTTTGAAGCTGATTTTGTATTGTGTTATCAAGTGAGGCTTTACTTTGTTGTAACAAATCTATTTGGCGTGTTAAATCTATTTTGATCTCAGTTAGTGTTTGGATTCTATTTTGAGCAGTACTAATTTCATTTTCCAACTCACTCATCTTACTTCTTAAATCGCTTAAATCCTTTGCCCGAACCTTTACTAATTTATCTCCTTTTCCTTTTTTTAAATTTTCATCAACTTCTTTCCAAAAATTGGCCATAAAATTTCTCCCCAAAAAATATTTAGTATGTAATTTTCGCTTTCTATATATTTAAAATTCTTCTTGCTATGGTAATCAAATCTTGATATCTTGAAATGTGACAATGATTTGATAAGTGCGAATAAGTTTTTTTTTGATCTGACATTATTTTTCATGATGACTCAAAAAAGTTTAGAATCCAAATCAAAATGTAGTGAAATAGATCCACCTATAATTCTTAAATTTCGCTTCTTTTCGACTATCCGTAATATTGTTGGAGCTTCTGAGGTAGAAATTTCTGTAGAAAGTGGTCTTAGATTAAAGGATGCTTTACAACAAATTCAAGAAACCTATTTTTTACCAAAAAAGAACCATATTTTGAATGAAGCAGGAAATCAGTTAGAAGTTGGGATAATTTGTTTGATTGATGATGTTGATATAAATTTAGCAGGTGGATTAAATAAAAAACTTAATCAAAATTGTGATATTACGTTGATTTCTTCTCTCCATGGAGGATAAAGGGAAAAGATTAAATTTCTGTATTTTCTTTAATTATTCTGATTTTTAATTGAATATTTTTCTAGCGCTAAAAATTGAAGATTTTGAATTGTTTTAAATGATTTTAATTCTTGCATCAAAGCATTAATTCGAGTGAGTCTACCTTTAACAGCTATCAAAATCATACACTTTTCACGACTTGCATGTATGTGAGTGGTTGAAATGATTTCTTCTAAAAATTTATGCTGTAGATCGTTAATTTGGATGAATTCTAATTGATCCACTGGAAAATAATATTGTTCTCCTGAAATCTGACTTTTTTCTTTTATTCGCTGGGAGTCTAGATCATGATGATGATGATGATTATAATTATTATTATTATTATTTAGTTTATGATTATGATTATATCTTAATTCAGAATCTTTCTTGGAATCTTTCTGTGAATTTTTTTTAATTTTACTTTGAGAATGAGAAGTAACAGATGATTTAGATATGAGTGAATGAACATGTGCTTTTTCAATATACGCAATGGTTCCCAGCACTTCAATATCTTCAGCATTGGTAATTTGTTCTATATTTGCATTAATTAGCAAACGCATTCCACGACGCACAGCATCTGATCTGCTTAAATGGATTTTTTTCCTCAGAATTTCAAATTCTTCATTAAGTTCGTTTGGAACTGATACTGAAAATCTCGCATATTCTCTCCTTTTTTCTGCCATAAATACTCTATCTTAATACAAAAAGACCCACCTTAAAAATCTCCTTCTTACTATAATTTAAGAGAGAATTTATGAAAAGTAATTAAAAATTAAGAGAAAAAATGTATTAAAATAAAAACTTATTCGCATTAATTTGTTAAAACATAATTAAGCTAGTTCCACCGACTAATACAAATATTCCCTGCACAATACAGTAAGCGGCCAAAATTAATGCCACTGGAGGCCATGAGAGAAGTTTAGCAATTGCTTCAATTCCATCGACCCATACTTTCAAAAGTGCTCCAACAATACTTGTTATCGCTATAAAAACAATAACCAATATCCATTTTAAGGTAGAATCAGAGACAAATCCAGAAGGAATTACCATTGCCAGTAATAAAGCCACAGCCGCTCCCGCAATTAGTCCGACAATGGTTGCAATTGGCACATCTTGTAATGGTTTAATAAACATTGCAAGCCCCATCACGAGTAAACTAATACTGGTTAGTAAATCATAGTGATTTCCGATATTATCACGATAAGCATAAGAAGGAGGAATGTCTAAAGAAATGGTTATAACAGCAGTAATTACGTTAATCAATCCTAATAAAATACCTAAAAAGATCAAGAATTTCAGAAAGCGGGATACCGAATCCATTTCCCAATCTTCTTTCTTACGTCGAATCCAACCTCGACGCATACCTTCATAAAAGAACCAGACAAGTGCCATAAGGCCACAGAAGATTAACATCCAAGCCCCTGAATCACCAAAGATTTTAACCCAGAGATCAAGGATCCCATCAGCAATTTGAAATATTTGAAGTAGTGTCATAATGAATCACAATTCTTAATCAGTTATTCTAATTATATTAACACAGATGAACCTTATTAAAGTAAGGGGGCCCGATCCTTATAATTTATTTTTAAAGCCCGAAAATCACCGCGCTGATAACGCCAACCACAATTCCTACACCCCATGGGATAACGATGGATTCAATTAACGTTTCTCGAATTAATCCTTTGATATCTGTTAGAGCGATTGAATCTTGATATAAGGCCAAATCAGAAAAGATCGTTGAGATGACGAGAATATGAAAAATGTAAAAGCCCCAGATCATCCAACGTGGAACTTGCCAGACATTTATCATAAGAACTGTTAATCCGCAAACTAAGCCCCATCCAGCAAGATCTCCCAAAAAGAAAATTTTTGAAATAAATATATCATCTAAATTGGCGAAAATAAAGGCAATTAAATGTGCTACATGTGCAGCAGCCCAGAATGTAAAGAGAAGGCGAATTAAGTCAGCATCGGTAAAGATCACTTTTATTTTTCTCCTATTTTTTTTCTTATGCTTTTTTCTTATGTTTTAGTAGCTATGATATAAGCGAAAGGAACAATGCGATTCTTAGGTATTTATTCAATACGCAGAGCATTAAAGCTTTTGCTATGCTTTTAAATATTGAAGAACATTATTTTAAAAACTGTTTTTTAACTATTTCCCAACCTAACAGCGACATTCCATGTAAAAAATTACCTTGTTCTATTAATTTTTCAATTTGATCTGGTGTTTTTTCCTCGAATACGAGAAATTCCCCCGGATCTAAATGTTGATTTCCAGAATGAACAACTTCTGCATAAAAAACATGCGCCCATCCCGCACACATTGCAAATGGATGAACTTTTGCTAGCTTTATTAACGATTTTACTTTATATCCAGTTTCTTCTTCTACCTCACGCCGAGCAGCTTCTTCAGGGGTTTCACCTTTAAAAGTTTCAATAATACCAGATGGAGGTTCCCAAGAAAAACATTTCCAAGGATAACGATACTGATATACCATCAAAAATGTATTATTTGGAGTATGACAAAAAACATTTACGAAATTTCGATTTTCAATAACAATATAATGCCCTAATTCCCCATCAGGTCGTTCAACTTCATCATTTCTTAACCCAATATATTGGTTCCGGAATATCACTTTTTTCTGGCGTTGTTTCCATAAAAGTTTGGAATTATCCATAGTATGATTTGATGAGGTTCTTCTTAGTTAAATATTTTTCAAGTAAATTAAGTAAAATTATTTAACTGCGAATAAGTTTTTGATCTGTGAAAGTTATTTAGTAGGAGAGGCTATTAAAATATGTACAATCTGTGTTCTTTCTAAAATTAATTTTGAATCTATAGAAAAAATAGCCCAAACAGTAGATGTTAATCTGAAATTATTAAGAAAATAGATTCTTGTTGCTACACTTGTATCACCAGAATGGAATAGATGCGCGGCATATATTAAAAAATAATAGATTAAAATCAGCATTTTAGGATTAGATAATGCAGCGAAATCTAACATAGTTGATCTTTTATAAGGAAAGCATTTATTAGACGTAAATTTCAATCTTTTCCAACAATAGGTGTAAAAATTGAAAAGTTAGAATCTCCCAATTATAACATGAATGTTTGGGATATAGGAGGGCAAGCCCATCCCATATATGATAAGTCATTCAATTTAAAAATTACATGTTTGTCTATTTCATATCAAATTTATTTTTTAAAAAATTAAAATCATAAATGCGCTTTTTTTGAGAGCATTTGATTAATAAAATTCTTTGAATCGTTCTGTCGAGTCAATTGAAGCTTTGATTATTGTATATGGTTTTATTCCAGTTGAATCCAACATGAAAGCCTTTGAGATTTTTTTTTAAGATCAAGATCAGGGAAAAGCATTAATTCAATTATATAATTTTGTACCGCAGTGATCAAGTTGGTAATACTTATTTAAAATTAATATTTCGTTTATTTTTACTTTTTTTCAACTATTAAGAGATTTCTGCTTTTAACATTTTCCATTTTCTTTCAAATTCTGTGCGATTCATTGGAAACAGAAAAATATGTATATTACTCGAATAAAATTCCTATTATTTTTGTTATTTTTTATAACGTAAACTAATTCGCGCTAATTGAAAATAGATATAAAGTGTAATAAGAAAGAAAAGGTGAAAAAAAAAAACGGAGAATATACGATTGAAGGATTTATTGGGGAAGAGAGATAGGGCTATGGTATATTATTATTTTTAATATAGAGATATAAACATTCTTTATTTTTATTAGCTGACAAGATATAATATAATAACTAAGGCTTAATAAAAATGGCGAAGAGTTTGGATTTTCTGTCTTAAATTGCGAATATGTCCTTTGGTTCCAATTTGAAATGTTATCATTAACTCCATCGCTTCGTGATATAAGTCTCGAGATAATAGCAAGTCTTCCATATTTTCGCAGTATTTTGCCATGCGAATATAGGCGTTGACTAAATCACGTGGTTTATTAAACTCACGCACGCATTCAACATAAGCCTTGAATGCATTTAATCCCTGTTTGTAATAATCAGTACTCTTTTCATAAAATTGAAGTTGTTGCTGTAATGTGATTAATCGATTAAGTCGAGCCAGAATTCGCACTTGTGAAGTTGACATCTCTACTTATAATTTGTTAAATTTCCATTTTGTATTGTGATATGATGTGGATATTTTCGAATTTTCAAATATACAAAAGTTTGCAGAAAATAATAATAATAATAATGTTCTAAAAAAAAAGAACTAATAATGTACAAAAAAAAAGAGAAAAAAGGAAGAAAAATAAGAAAAAGGAACAACTTTATTAGAAGCATTTATGTTATTGAGGAATCCAAACTGTAAATCCGCTGGGGGGTGCCCATAATTCGACCCAACCATTCCATTGTGTCCATTCATCATTTGCCTGTCCAGTTGCATCAACTAAACGAGTACTCCCAAATTTAGTTTGCACCCATTGGCCCTTCCAGGTTGCTGTGTTGTCATTAAGCATTAAAATTGCGCCAGGTTTTCCATCCCATCCATTTCTTTGCATGATGAAAAGATCTTGATCCTTGTAGAGAACTGTTGTACTTCCCGCAACATAGTTCATCCGTACCCATAAAAGAGTATTAATTAAATCTTTCATACCCCAGTCAAAATAATCACGCCAAAATACGCTGGGATATCCTTCTGCCATCATGATGAAGGCATAAGCCATTTCTTTATTTTCCCAAATTTCATCTGTATCATGATTTGCAACAAAAGTTACAGCATGCATTGGATCCCATGAATTATAACCAGCTCCATCCAAGGAATTCATGTCAAAATAACCATTTCCTAAGCACATGTCCTTTAAGGTATAATAGAGGTTAAAATCAAAGGTACTAGCTTGATAATCTGTTCCAGCTACCCAATTTTGTAGTAAATCACGGTTAGAGTCCCAATATTCTCCAACTCCAAATCCCCCGATGTTATACATCCATTCTTTAACCATCCACGAGTGATAACCTTTAGTATAATCAAAACGCCAATCTGTAAACCCTATATCATCTCGTAACCAAGTCCCCCAATCAATTAAATTGTTATATACCCATGGATTTGCATGACATAAATCTGGATATCCACCAAATACTCCTTCATCACTGTATTCATATGTAGATACATGAAAATCGTTATATCCCCTTAAAAATTTCCCAGATGCAACATTGCTAAAATCTGTCCAAGTATCATAACCAACATTTGGATTATATTGTAAATCTCCACCACCATTATGATTGATTACAATATCTGCCATTGTATGAACACCAAGTGTTTTTAAGGTGTTGATAGCCGTTTCTAACTCTGCTAAGGAGCCAAAACGAGTTTCTACTGATCCTTTCTGATCATATTGTCCTAAATCGTAATAATCAAATGGATCATAGCCCATTGAATAGGGACCATTCATAGCTTTTGAAGGTGGTGGAAACCAAACACAATCAAAACCTGCATCTGCAATTTCTTGTGCTTTTGCAGTAATTTCATTATACCAAACTCCTCCTGCAGGGACATCCCAATAAAACCCTTGTAAGAGAGCACTAGAACCAATTGTTCGTAATGCTGCTGTTTCTGGGCTACCTAAGGTTTCCTGTGGAAGAACAAATACATCTGAAGATGTTCTATAAGTAAAACTGTAAATATAGGCACCTCCTGAAAATACAATACTAAGGATGACACACCAAGCTAAATATTCACGCCGATTCATACAACAACCCTCAAGAACATTATTTTAATATAAATAAATGTCCATTTATTATTTTATTCTGCGTAAATTTAAATGTGATGCTTTTATGATATGTATTAGATTCAAGCGTCAAAATATTTAATCATATCCCATTATAAGTGTTAAACAATTGATGTTTGCAGTGCCGGTTGTTTTCTCTTAATAGTGTTAAAATGCTATCCAATTTTCTTTCAATTTTTAGCAAAATTGCGATGAACATATTTATTTTTTTGTCATTCTCAGAATTCGTGAAGCAATCTGGGCCCATCTCCGATTTATGTTACGTATCTCCATTTTAACATCGTTAAACATTAGTTTACTTTTGTATATCGTTTTTTCTTCAAGAAAATCGTGATATTTTAAAAAATTAAAGACGATATTGCTAATTAGAAAAATTTTATGTTAAAAAGAAGAAAATATTATGCAAACTTGCCAAAACTATTCTTATGTGCTCATATTTTTATAATATAATTCAAATTACTTGTTTAACAAATCTGTAAAATCATTTCCTTATTTTGGAAAATAGAATAATATAAAGAACATCTTGGAGAATGCTGTGCAAATTTGTTTAAATGAAAATTTTGATAGAAAAAGTTAAAGAATTTTGGATTAAGCGGGGAAATTTCAGATTTTAATGGCAATAAATTTTAAGAAATTGATACAATTAGTAAATAAAGGATTGAAATTAGGTGAATTTCTCTTTGATTGTAAGAATTTTCATTATTTATTTCAAAAGAAAAATTCGCTTATCTAAACTTATTCGCACTAAGATTGTTAAAATTTTTTTATCCCTTGAATTCAAATATATATTCAAGTTAATTCCTAATTTTATTAAGTAGGGCAAAATTTTGGAAAAATTGAAAATGCAAAGATAAAATTAATCAGCCTATTCATTCAAAACAAGAAAAAGTCCCTCCTGCCGGAGTCGAGCCGGCGACATCCCGGTAAATGCAAGACTGACCCAAAATCATCAAAGATTTTCTCATTTGGGCGTATTTTACTACAGCCGAGCGCTCTACCAACTGAGCTAAGGAGGGAATGCTTTCTTAGTTATAAAACGAGAGAAAAAATATAAATTTTGTGGATCTTCTAATTTTATATTTCTTATCACTTTTGATTTAATTGTGAATGCATTTACCAAGTTAAAAAGAAAATAGATCAGATATTAAACAGAATGGCAGTAATAAAACCATTGAAGTTCAGCTGCAAGCGGATCGGAGTATTTTTTGAAATCTTTTGGTTCGTGTAGCGATTTTATCTGATCATATGCAAATTTCATGTATGATATATATTCATTTTCAGCATCAATTTTTTCTGCGTCAAAACAATCCCGTTGAGCTAGTTCAAGAATATTTTGAATAGTGGGGCGAAATGTGAGATCTTTATCCTCAAAATTGCGATAAAACCAATCACCTGTATTTAAATCTATTTGATAAAGTGGAAGGAACTTTGAACCATGGATTGCAACAAATTCAATGGCATCTAAAATAAACTGAAACTCCGCTTCTGAAAATGAATAGTGAAAGTTGACTCGTGTCCATCCCGGTTTTATTGAAAATAGCCCTTTTTGAACAAGTTTTCTGAATTTTTCAGATGTTTTACGATCAATATTTAACAGTCGATGGCCGTATACACCTGCACAACTACATCCTGCTCGAGATTGAATTCCAAATAGATCATTAAGTAATTTTGTGCTGAATTTGGGATGTAAATAGCCGTCCTTGTAACGAATGACAAATGAAATTATAGGAATGCGCTTGTTTGGATCTTGATTGCCTAAAATTTCTACATTTGGAATTTTTGCCAAACGTTGCATTCCACGGTGGCAGAAATCTCTTTCTTTTTTTTCTAAAATATCCATACCTATGTGATCTTTCAAATCAATTGCCAAAGCAGCACGAATTGTCTGAATGATACCTGGGGTTCCCGCTTTTTCACGCGTCTCAATGTCTTTGGTGTAATCTACTGCAAATGGGCTTACGTAATCAACAGTTCCACCAGCTGCGAAGGTTGGGGGTAGTGTTGTGTTGTAAAGTTTTTCATTAAAAACCAGAATTCCAGAGGCACCCGGACCGCCTAAGAATTTGTGTGGGGAAATAAAGATTGCATCAAAATAGCATTCATCATCTTTATGCATATCAATTTTAACATATGGGGCGCTGGCTGCAAAATCGAAACAAGCAATTGCATCATACTTATGTAATATTCGTGCAATGTCATAAACGGGACTTACAATTCCAGTGACATTTGATGCAGCTGAGAAAGAGCCGATTTTAAATCGATCTTTATAGCGGGGATCGGATAATTTTGATTCAAGATCTTCTAAATCGATAGTTCCTTCATCGGTTAAAATAATTTCGATGACATCAGCAAAAGATTCACGCCACATTATTTCATTTGAATGGTGTTCATAAGAGCTTATAAATACGACTGGTTTATGAGCTTCAACGAATTGTGAAATTTCAGAATATATAGAGCGGATGTTGGGATGTTCTTTAAAGTATTTTTCAAGTAGTGATTGGTATAATGCTTTAGTAGCAGGGGCAATACGAACACCTATTATTTCTTGAAATTTTGAGATTGCGCCGGTGCTCCCAGTTCCATGAGCAATGATGCAGTATCCACGTTCAGCATTAAATGCTTTTTTGATAATATGTTCTGAATTGTGGAGTAATCCTGTCATGGTTCGACCAGTGGCATCATCTTCAGTGTGAGTATTTGCATATGAACGTTGTACGTGAATAAGA
This sequence comes from Candidatus Harpocratesius sp., assembly GCF_054039255.1. Lineage (NCBI taxonomy): Archaea > Promethearchaeati > Promethearchaeota > Promethearchaeia > Promethearchaeales > Promethearchaeaceae > Candidatus Harpocratesius > Candidatus Harpocratesius sp. Next base: position 31,646 of record NZ_JBPLBG010000019.1, on the reverse strand, counting down.
AATTTTTCAATAAAGTTTAGTGCTCGACCTGAAGCAGTAAAATCTGCATATGTAAGCAATCTGGTTCCAAATGGTGTTTTAAATCTATAATCTCTACCAATAATTTGATTTCGAATGAAATCTAATGTTATCTCATCTTTTGGGGTCATATTCATGCATTCCAACAAGAATGTAATGATGTTCTCAAATATTAAATAATTAAATTTTAAAGAACATAAATTATGTTGGAATAGAATACCTAATATAAATTATTTGCTTTCAAATAAATAAATGGGGCAAAAATGGGAAATAATCATTCATATACAAATGAAGTTATTTTATATAGTTTAGTGCTTCAATTATTTCATTCTTAGAAATATTATTCTCTATTGATAAATTACCTAAACCTTTAATGAGAATAAACTGTGGGATGTTATTTTCAGCTTTTTTGTCATTTTTTATTAATTCCACAATCTTTGAAATCTGAATTGATAATCTCAATTTTGAAAGCCTAATTTTTAATTTAACTTTTTGAAAAATCATTTCCATCTTTTTTATTAATTTTAGATTAATATAATTACGTCTATATGAGATGAATAAATTTGCAATAATACCTAAAGTAATAGCTTGACCATGTAGAAGTAAATCATAAGAGAAATATTCTTCCAATGCATGACCTATAGTATGGCCTAAATTGAGTATTTTCCTTAGATTTTTTTCATAATAATCCGTTTCAACAATCTTTACTTTAATTTGTATAGAATATTTAATTATTTGATTTAATAAATCCCAGTTATTATCATCTAAAAATTTTTCATCCAGGAATTTTTCTTCAATGTATTTTTCTATTAAGGATAATAATGGATCAGGGAAAATAACTGCATACTTAATGATTTCTGCAAAACCATTTGCCCAATTAGGCATAGATAATGTTTTTAATAATTTAGGATCAATCAGAACTTTAATTGGGTTTTTGAACAAACCAACACAGTTTTTTCCATGCAAATGATTTACAGCTAATTTTCCACCAACAGATGCATCAACCATTGCTAATAGGCTGGTTGGAATTTGAATAAAATTTATTCCTCGCATATATGTAGATGCAACAAAACCTCCCATATCACCCACAACTCCACCTCCAATGAGAAGTATGCAAGATTTTCTGTCTAGTTCTAGATTTATCTTTGAATGTAGTTCAATAAATGTTTCAAGTGTCTTTGATGATTCTCCTGCCCTAAAACTGATTATTTTGCAATTTTTTCCGTTTTTTTTCATAATTTCATTTAATTTTTTTCCGTATAATTGCTTTACATGATTATCAGTTATAATAAGAAATTTTGAAATCTCTTCTATTTTTAGGATGATTTTTTCAAAAATATTCTTTTCAAATAAGCCACTTTCAATGTATATTGGGTAGGAATCGAGTTTTGGATGAGAAACATGAATGATATCAGGTAGATTTTTAACAAATTTTAAATTATGATGATTTTTATGCATTTTCTTCTAACACTTTAATTTTCTCTAAATATTCAAAAAACTCAGGAAAAGATTTATTGACACAAAGAGGATTATTTAAAATAATTCCATGTATTTTCAATCCTGCTACAGCAAAACTCATTACTATTCGGTGGTCGTTGAATGAATCAATAATTCCACCATGTGGATGCAAATTTGGGAAAATTGTAATCGAATTGTCAGATATGCTTGAATGGACACCTAATTTTCTTAAATTAACCGCTAAAGCAGATATTCGATTACTTTCTTTGTATTTTACATGAGAAATATTATAAAATACAGATGGGCTATCTGCAAATATTGCAGCAATAGAAAGTGGTAATAGTAAATCAGGATTATTCCCTAAATCTAGTGTGATCCCTTTTAGTAATACATCAGGCTGTTTTATCATAGTAACTTTACTTGATTCAACAGTAAAATTACATCCCATCTTTTCAAGACATTTTATTATGAATTTATCTCCTTGGAGTGAATCTTTGATGAGGTTATAGATTTCAATTTTTCCTCCCATTATTGCCCCAGCAACTAAAAAATATGTCGCTCCAGAATAATCTCCTTCAATAAAGAATTTTCTTCTCTTTATTACCCTTTTATATTGCTTTTTCTGTTTTTTTTGATTATTTGTTTGAATCTGATTTGGAGGGATAAATATGGTTCCTTCTTTAGATTTTAGTTTGAAATTAAGATTATATCCAAATTCTTGCATTATTTGGCAAGTTTGTGAAATATATGGTATCGAGTGAAAATCTCCAATCAAATTTAAATTCAATCCGTTCGCAACAAAAGGACTGATCAATATCAGTGAACTGGCAAATTGGCTACTAATAGAAGTTGAAATATCATATGATCCTCCAGAAAACGTTCCTTTAATTTGGATTGGTGGAAAACCTTCTTTATTTAGATATTTAATTTTTGCTCCTCCTTTTCTCAAGACATTAACAAGATCATGCACAGGACGTTTTTGCATTTGGCTATTTCCAGTTAATATTACTTCTTGATTGAAAAGACTAAGTATTGACATAAAAAACCGAAAAGATGAAGCTGAGTTTTGAAAATTAAATATTTTTGGTATTTTATCTGAGAAAATCGGATTTCCATAGACAATTGCTTTTTTAATTGCATTTTTCTTAATAGAATTTTCTTTTTCAGATTTATCTTTTAATAAATCTCCATCAACTATATCAATTCTAATACCAATTTTTCTTAGTGCTTTAATGGTAATGAGTACATCATCACATAATGGGATGTTGTCAAGTTCAGTAATTTTATCTAAGAATGCACTGATTATCAATGTTCGATGTGCTACAGATTTTGAACCAATCATAGGAAAAGAAATAAAAATTGGTCTATCAAAATTATTGACACAGTATTGCATCTTCCTTTGATTTTCTTTCTCTTCTTCTTTTATATTCATAAATTATCACAATTCTTTTTTATTAATTTTTTTTTAATATATTTAAGGAAATTTCGCCTAATTTTTGTATTTTCATCTAATTTTTTTTATTTTTCCATTATATATTCATTTATTAATTCTCTTTCTTGAATTTCATCCATTTCATTGAAGATTAGATCAAAAATTTTTCGAATAAATTCAGGATTTAATCCTAATTTGATTGCGTGCTCCCAATATTTTCGATGCATTTGATTCTCTCTCGTTGGTAAAAAGATGATATTTTTTTCTAATTTTTGGTTTTCAGATAATAGCTTTGGAATGAAATTAAATCGTTGATGGATTAAATTAATAATCTTTATATCAATTTCCATAATTTCTTGCAGAATTTGATTGCTTAACATAAGAAATTCCCTATATTTCATTTTATATTTTTTTCTTTTCGATTGTTAAATATGGTTTAATTTCTTCAACTAGTTGCTTAAAAATTTCAGGAGTGAGTGATTGAGCACCATCACATAATGCTTTTTCTGGATTATTATGAACTTCGATAATTAATCCATCAGAACCTGCAGCAATTGCTGCTTTACTCATAGGAATTATAAGTTCTCTTTTTCCTGTTGCATGGCTTGGATCTACAATAATTGGAAGATGAGTAACCTTTTTAAGATAACTTACACCAGCTAAATCTAGAGTATTTCGCAATGTTGGTTCGAAAGTTCTTATTCCTCGTTCACACAATATGATTTTCTCATTTCCATTCATCATTAAATATTCTGCTGCATATAGAAATTCTTTATATGTTGAGCATAATCCTCGTTTTAATATAATAGGAAGATCGTATTTTGCAACTTCTTTTAATAAATCAAAATTCTGCATATTTCTGGCTCCTATTCTTATGATATCAACATAATCTTTTACGATACTTACATCTCTTGGATCTGTTACTTCTGTTTCGACAACAATATTAAGATCTTCTCCAAGATCTTTTATCAATTTTAAACCATCTTTTCCCATTCCTTGAAAAGAATATGGAGATGTGCGTGGTTTAAAGACAGACCCTCGAATTACATTTGCACCTGCTTGTTTAGCCAACTTTGCTGTTTCGAAATATTGTTCTTGTGATTCAATAGCACATGGTCCTGCTGCAAGCATAAATCCTTTATTTCCAATTACCATCTCTTTTATTTTTATTTCTGTTTCAGATTTTTGATTTGTTTTTTCAAATTTTAATTCATTCATTTAATTTATCTCCTTTAAAATTCTTTTTACTATTTGATTTGATGTTAATCCATAGAATTCATAAAGATCTTCAATTGAACCGGAGGTTCCGAATTTATCATGAATTCCAAATCGTACTAATTTTTTCGAATTTGGTAATTCAGATAGTACATCTGCTATTGCGCTACCTAATCCTCCAATAACATTATGATCTTCAAAAGAAAAAAAAATTGAAACTTTAGAGTTTAAATCTTTTATTGACTCGATATCAAATGGCTTTAATGTGTGCACACTAATGACAAGTGCTTCAATGTTGTGCTTTTTTAGTTGATTACTCACTTCAGTCATTAGATTGACAATTGTTCCATGGCCAATTAGTGCACATACTGGATTATTGATAGTATTTTTTATTCTAATCTTGTTGATGGTAAAATTCTCGCTTTTATCTGTCAAGATGTTAATTTCTGGTCGGGAGATTCGTATATACACGGGTGAATCAATAAATAATGCATATTTCATAATATTTACAACTTCAAAAGCATCTGAAGGAGTGAATATTTTGATATTAGGAATAGCGCGCATAATTGCTAGATCTTCTAATGCTTGATGTGTTGCACCATCTTCACCTGTAGCTAACCCTGCATGTGCTCCTATCAATTTTACATTTAATTTGTTAAAAGCAACCATATTTCGAATTTGATCAAGAGCTCTTCCTACCAAAAATGTAGCATAAGTGCAAGCAACTGCAATTTTTCCACAACTTGCCAAACCTGCTGCAATACTAACTATATCTTGTTCTGCTATTCCTATATTGAAAAATCGTTCAGGGTATTTTTGAGCGAAATAGTGTGTTTTTGTTGATTGAGACAAATCTCCATCTAATACTACTATTAAATTGCATATTCCTCCAAAATAAGCTAAAGATTTTCCAAATGCTTCTCGTAGAGACATTTTTTTGGTATTATTATTAATTCCTAAAATTTCGTTAATCTTATTATATGAGAGTGCTGTGAATGGAATATGGGGTGAATTTAGTTTATTTTTTTTCATGTTTTGCTCTTTACTAGGTAATGAATATGAAAGCTTGTCCATATTAATCTACTCCTTAAGTTCTAATTCATTCAAAGCAATTTTTTCAAATTTATCGATAATAATCGCTCCATGAAAATATGGGTTGTTTTCCATCAATTTTACTCCTTTACCTTTACATGTCTCTGCAATAATCACTGTAGGTTTTTTGTTATTTTGTTGGATTAGATCAAAAGTTTTAACTATTTGATAAAAATCATGACCATTTATTGTGTATACATTCCATCCAAATGAGTTAAATTGCTCTGAAAAATTACCGCTATTTTTAACAGATTTCACAGCCATATCTGTTTGAAGATTATTTTTATCGATAATTGCTATTAAATTTCCCAATTTCATATGACTTGCAGTCATGATTGACTCCCATGCTTGTCCTTCTTGCATTTCACCGTCTCCTAAAATAACATAAACATTATAATGAAGATTATCAAGTTTTGATGCTATTGCCATACCGCATCCTGCAGACAATCCCATTCCTAAAGAACCTGAACTCATATCAATACCGGGAGTTATATTCATACATGGATGCCCTTGTAATCGTGAATTGATTTGTCTTAATTTTTCTGTAGATTTTATTTTAAAATAACCTAAATCTTCTAATATTGCATATAATACGGGTACGCTATGCCCTTTACTTAGAATTAGACGATCTCGTTGATTCCAACGGGGATTTTTTGGATTAATTCGCATTTTATAGTAATATAAACCGATGAGTAAATCACATACTGAAAAACAACCTCCAATATGTCCAGATTTTGCATTTGCGATCATTTCTATGGTTTTTTTTCTAATTTCTTTTGCTTTCGCTTTTAATTTTTCAACCACTTTTTTTCTTATTTCTTCAATTGAATGACTGATTGATGCAATATCTGTTTCAAAAATTCGTTTTTTTGATTTAGTGGATTCATATATTGGCAACATAATCGCTATTCTCCATAATTTTTGTTATTTTTTTGTTGAAATCATATTTTATATTCAGAAAGTTTTTCAAAATTTGAAATCCATAGGGTCTCATTGCAATCGATTCAGGATGAAATTGTACTCCAAATACTGGATATTTTTTATGTTTTAATGCCATGATTGTTCCATCAGATGCCATTCCTGTAATAAGTAATGAATTAGGAAATAGTTCCGGTTTTGCAGCTAGCGAATGATATCTTATAACTTTTAGTGGATTCGGTAAGTTTTTAAGAATATCTGTTCCATTATGGAATATATTTGACATTTTTCCATGCATTGGTCCAACTTTTGCTCTTCCTACATATTCTATCATTGCTTTTTCACCATTTTCTAATTGGCCAAATGCCTCGCAAATTACTTGAAATCCCATACACACTCCGAATATTGGTAGTTTTTTATACAATTTTTGGATTATATTTATTAAATTTCCAGAATCATATTTTGGATGTCCAGGACCAGGTGATATTATAAGTTTGTCCGGCGAAATTCTTTCTATTTCTTCAATAGTTAACTGATTTGAAACAACTTGAATTCTTACATTTCCTATGTAAGATAGGTCATGAACTAAATTATATGTAAAAGAATCCATATTATTAATAAACAAAATCTTTTGTGCTTGTTTTTTGGCTTTTTTCATGATCAATCCTTCTTATTTTCTGCTAAATAGATGCTTGCAAGCATATATTTTAATTTATTTGAACTTTCTAAATATTCTTCATCTGCATTAGAATCTGCTACGATACCACATCCTGCTTGAGCAATATATTGTTGATTGTGGAAAAAAAGTGTCCGAATGCTGATAGCCATCTCCATGTCATCAGAAAAATTAAGATAACCGACAGTTCCTGCATAAGGACCTCTATTTTCCTTCTCATATTTATGAATTAATTGCATTGCTTTTTTTTTGGGCGCTCCAGAAACAGTTCCAGCAGGAAAAACTGATTTCAAAACAGAAATGGAATCATATTCGGTTTTTGACTGAATTTTACTAGTTATGTGCATTATTGATGGAAATTTTGTAATTTTAAAATATTCTTTTGCTTTAACTGTTCCTGGTAATGAGATTCTTGCTAAATCATTTCTTGCTAAATCCACCAACATTATATGTTCTGCAATTTCCTTAGTGCTGGTTTTTAATTCATGCTCCATTTTTTTCTCATCATTTGCGTTTTTACCTCTTCTTCTTGTTCCTGCTATTGGAACTGTTTCTAAAATATTTTGTTGTTTTGAAATCAAAGCTTCTGGACTTGCTCCTAAAATACAAAGATTATTGTTATCGATCTTTCCAAGATCTAAGAAGTACATATAAGGTGAAGGATTAATTTCACGAAGAATTTCATAGACATTTAACGGAGATACATGAGAATCTTTAAAAATTTTTCTGGAGACTACTGCTTGAATAATATCACCATCAAGTATATGTTCCTTTATTTTGTAAATCATACTTGTCCATTCATCTTTTGTTATATTTGATGAATATTTCATCTTGTTAAAAGGGAAATCTCTTAATAATTTGCTATTTTGTTCTAATTTTAAATGGCTTTCTTTTCTTTCAAAATTCTCTATAGATTTCTTTTTAAATTTTTTAAATATTTTTGGGATTTCGGAAATTTTATTATTAAATCCTATATTATTTTCAATTTCATAAAGTGTTTTAGATGAATGAGAAAAAGCCAATATTTTAGTAAACATGCCCATAATAATATCTGGAAAAATACTATTGATCTTTTGGTTTTTTGAATAACCAACATATTTTGACATTACATCATAACCAATATAACCTGCTAAACCTCCAGAAAAAGCTTTTGTTGGAAATAATTCCGGAATTGAATTTGGAGTTGTTTTAAAAAATTTTTTAAGGAGATCAAGTTCTGGAATAATCATTGGTGTATGATCTTCAAAATATTCATGCTTTTTCTTAGAATTTTTGCTTGTTTCTAGTGCATTTTTGATTTTTTCACCTTGATCACTCACCACATCAAAAATAGAGAATTTTTCATTATGGATTTTTATCATAAACTCTGGTTTCAATCCAATAAACGAGTAATGAATATTTTTAGAATTTATTGGAGCAGATTCAAATAAAACACTTCTTGTAAAATTTAATTCTTCCCTTAAAAATGTATAAAATGGGAATATTTTTTTTATTTTTCCAATTTGAGAAATCTTTATATTTGTTTCCATAATTATTCATCTTTTTTTTACTGTTTTTGTTGCTTTTTTAAGAGAAAAAACAAAGTTCTCAATTTCAAGGAGAATTTTTTCTGGCTTCTTTAAATTCTTGGCTATTATATCAATAATTGCAGAACCTACAATAACACCATCAACTTCCGCTTCACAGATTTCTTTTACATGTGATGGATTTGAGATTCCAAAACCTATACAAATAGGAATTCTCTTTTTTATGCTTTCTAGTTGAAATTTAACTGATTTCACAAGTTTTTTTGATTCTTGATTAATATTTTCTCTTACTCCTGTTGTTCCTTTTAGTGATACAATATATAGAAATCCAGATGAGATACCAGCAATTTTCTTTATCCTTTCAGGTGAAGTTGTAGGAGATATTAATTGTATTAAATCTAACTCTGTTTTTTTGCATATTCTTTGTATTTCCTCGGATTCTTCCAAGGGTATATCTGCAATAATTATCCCATCTACGCCATTGTTCTTGAAATCTTTCAAATTTCTCTCCATAATTTCATCAATACCAATAACATTGGCATATGTAAGCACAACTATTGGTTTTTTTGTCATATTCTTCACTTTTTTTAACAATTCTAATGATTTATCAAACGAATATTGGTTATTGAGGCATCTTTTATTTGAAGATTGAATTGTGGGACCATCTGCCAAAGGATCACTAAATGGAATTCCTAATTCAAGAATATCAGAAAATTGTGCAATTTTTTGGATAATTTTCATGAATAGTTCTGGATTTGGGTCTCCAAGCGTTAAAAAGGGGATAAATGCGCATTCATTCAATTTTTCTAGTTTATTAAAAGCATTAGTTATCATATTCAGCAAAAACAACCTCCCGTAAAAATAGGATAGTTTCTCTTGTGTTCCTTTTTTGTATTATTTGTTGATTTTAGTTGTGATTTTTGTTCAATTTGCCCAGAAATAAATGGAATCACTCTTTCAATATCTTTTGCTCCTTGACCGCTTAAATTAATTACAATGACATTATTTTCATCTAGTTTTGATGCTAATTTTAATCCAAAAGCTATAGCATGGCTTGATTCCAAAGCAGGAATTATTCCTTCCATTCGTGATAATTCAATAAATGACTTTATCGCTTCAGTATCATTGATGTAATCTGTGTTTATTCTTCCAATTGATTTTAAATAGCAAAGTTCAGGACCAACACCTGGATAATCTAAGCCTGCGCTAATTGAATACGAGTTTAGGATATTTCTATTTTTATCTTGAAGTAACAATTGCCTTGAACCATGTAAAATTCCTTCTATTCCTCTATTTAAAGCAAGACTGTGGAAATCTGTATTTGCACCTTTTCCTGCAGCTTCGATTCCATACAATTCGACATTTGGATTTTCAATAAATTCATAAAATGCACCAATTGCATTTGATCCACCACCTACACAAGCAATTATTGCATTGGGTTCCTTCTGTATTAATTTATTAAGTTGTTCTCGAATTTCTTCTCCAATTACTTTTTGAAAATCTCTAACCATCAATGGATAAGGATGAGGCCCAACCACACTTCCAATTAAATAATAAGTATCTTCAACACAAGTAATCCAATATCGTAATGCTTCTGAAATTGCATCTTTAAGGGTTTTTGTCCCTGAATTAACAGGGATGATTTCTGCACCTAATAATTTCATCCGTTCAACATTATGTTTTTGGCGAATCATATCTTCAGAGCCCATAAAGATTTTCGTTTTCATTCCAAAATAAGCACCGGCTATTGCTGTTGCGAATCCATGTTGGCCTGCTCCAGTTTCGGCAATTAACTTTGTTTTACCCATTTTTTTTGCAATTAATGCTTGAGCAATTGTATTGTTGAGTTTGTGTGCTCCACCATGAAGTAAATCTTCCCTTTTTAGATATATTTGGCAATGATATTTCTTACTCAAGTTTTTTGCAAATGTTAAGGGTGTTGGTCGACCCATAAAATTCTTTCTAATTGATTTTAACTCATTTATAAAAGAAGGGTCTGATTTCAATTGTTTGTATGCATCTTTTAACTCATTTATCGCCGAAACAAGCGTCTCGGGAATATACATACCTCCAAATGACCCAAACTTACCATTATCTGAAGGATATTTTTCATTGTATTTTGTTATATTCATATGTAAAATGCCTCCTTGAATTTATTTAAAAAATATGATATTTTTTGAATATCTTTCTCTCCTTTTTCATTTTCTAGTGATGAACTGCAATCAATTCCAAATGGATTTGTAATATCGTAAATTTCCTTGAAATTTTCGGAATTTATTCCTCCTGATATAATAAATCTATAATTAGAATTTTGTGAAATCAATTTTCGCGCATAATTTACATGAAGACTTTTCGCTTTTCCTTCACTTGCATCAAGAATAAACGAAAATATTTGATCTTTAACTAATTTTGGAATATCCTCTTGCATTTTGCAAAAATCATTTTCATTTTCAATTGCTAAAATGATTTTTTTTAATATAGATGGATTTTGTTTCGATATTTCTCTTATTAATTTAAATTTACCCTTACCATGAACTTGGATAAAATCAGGCGATAAAATATCTATTAATTCGTAGATTTTTTCTATTAGGATATTTTTGCAGACAATAACTTTTGATAAAAATTCAGGTACTTGCAAAAAGATTTTTTTAATTTTTTCAATAGATAAATTACGGTGGGAATGTGGAATATTGTAAATAACTCCAATTGCGTTGCAATATTGAAAATCAACCTGGGTGAAAATATCTCCACTTGTAATTCCACAAATTTTTAAAAAAGGGACCTTTCTTCGGAGTAAAAATCTAATATTGTTACTGATATCTCCATTTTTTGTTATTGTAGTACCAATTAGCGCTCCAGAAATTCCTGTTTTTAATAGTCCTAAAATATTGGAAAAAGATTGAATTCCACTTTCAGAAATAACGGGTATTTTAGGAAAAATTTTATGAATTTTTGGAAACATGTTTTTCGTCGTATTTAAATCTATTTCTAAAGATTGTAAATTTCGATTATTTATACCAATAACAAACGAAGACAAATAGGAAGTTAAAGGTTTAATTTTCTCTAGGTCTAATTCATCATTTATTTCAACTAAAGGTTCTAAACCTTCTTTAATTGCTGATTTGAAGAATTTGAAGAATCTTTCTTGACTATATATCTTTGGAATTAAAAGAACATTTGAAGCACCTAATTTCTTTCCTATTTTCAACTGAATTTCATCTATTATTATATCTTTTTGCAGAATAGGAATATTAAGAGGTGCAGTATTACTTACAATTTCTAAATTTCCATAGGAACCATGAAAAAGATAACTGATTGTTAAGACACTAAGTGCAGTTATTCCTTCTGCAAGCATTGCATTTATTTTTTCAGGGATTTTTCTAATGGTTGGAATAAAAATCGAACTATCTTTACTTGGATCATGAAATTTACCTTGTTTTAGGCTGTCAGTCAGATTATTTCTTAAATCAGATGAATGTAAAATTAACCCTCTGGATGGAGATGCTGCTTTTAATTCTCCAATAATGACAAAATCGTCAATAATAGATTGTAAGTTTGCAGGAATTATTTCAGAAAGTCTTTTTCTTTGAAATTTACCATTTTCTTTATATTTATCTGATTTGCTTTTTTTGATTACAGTTTCATTCCAGTAAGATTTCATTTTTAAAATTTCGTCTTTTTTAGAAAAGATCAGCTGATTCAATATTTCCATCACAATTCACCAGATTTTTACGCAGTTGGATTAAAATTATTCGATTTATTTACTAATTCATTTAATTTCTTAAGTGCGCTGCCCGATTCTAAAGAATTTTCTGCCAATTTTTTTGCTTGATTAAAATCACTTGTAATTCCACTTGCTAAAATACCATATGCTGCGTTTATTACTACAATGTCCTTTTTTACGGATTTTTCTTTATTCTCCAGAATATTTATTGCTAATTTTCGATTTTCTTCTAAAGATTTTGTTTGAATATCTTGTAAACTAAATTTTGGTAAACTAAAATCATCTGGAAATTTTGAATAATAAGTAATTTTATTATCTTTTATTTCTGCAAAATAAACTTCTGAAATTGGAATAATTTCATCAATGCCAGGGGAAGAATTTACAATGAATGCATGTTCAACCCCAATTTCCAAAAGAGATTCTGCCATTAAGGGGATCAACTCTTTATCATATACACCGATTAAATATCCTGATGCTGATGCTGGGTTTGTCAAAGGTCCTAATATATTGAAAATTGTCCGAATTCCTAATGATTTTCTAACTGGAACTGCATATTTCATTGCTGGATGAAATTTTGGTGCAAAAAGAAATCCAAAACCAATATCAGAAATAATCTTTTCGACTTCCTTAGGTTTAAGTGATATATTTACACCTAATGATTCTAAAAGATCTGCTGAACCGCATTTGGAAGAAACAGAGCGATTTCCATGTTTTGCAATTGAAACTCCTGCCCCTGCAGCAACTAATCCTGCTAAAGTAGATATATTGAATGTGTAAGATTTATCTCCTCCAGTTCCAACTATATCGACTAATCTTCCATTTATTTTTGGATATATTTTTTTAGAAAAATTTCTCATTGTTTGAGCAGAACCAGCAATAACTTCAGGTTTTTCACCACGAATTACGAGAGCTGTCAAAAAACTGGCAATTAGAGAATTATTTGCTTTTCCTTCCATTATTTCCCGCATTATCGCAGAAGCATGATGGATGTCTAAATTCTTTCCATCAATTAAGTATTTTATTCCGGTTTTTATTGAATTCATTTTCTTCATTTCTTTGCATTTTTTGAATAAAAAAAATACTTCATTTCAGAAAATATGCATTTTCTTTTCAGAAGTAGATAATTTTTAGCAAAATCTTAATTTTAAATTGAAAATATCAAATAAAATCAAGTGCTATATAATTAAGTCAATTACTGCCAAGACCAAGCAGATAAAGTGAATGAAATTAATAAACAAAAAGAGAAATAGATAGATAATACCAACTTCAATGAATATAGTGCAGAATTCCTGCAATTCATGTGTATTCTTTGGTTAGTATTATATAACATATTAATCATTCAACTAAGTTCTTCAATAGTTATAAATTACTATTGACAAAAATAATTATCTTTGATTATATATAAAATCTATGATAAATATCCGAAATTATTGTTGGTAGCCTACGCTATGGCTGAAAGATTGCACTGGTGTCCCATATTTTTTCATTTCATTCTTATTTCATATCTTTTTTTTCAGAATCACAACTTAATAGAAAATCGATAAAAAAAATCTTAATAGAAAACTATCGATTTCTAAAAAGTTTCTTAAATGAAAATAGAAAGACTAAAATAAATAAAAGAATCTTATGAGAATTAGTGCCAAGGCCAATATTTTCCTAAAAAAGCGTTTTTATTCTTTCCTTTGATTGACATTCTTATACTTTTTCTCACTAAATTATAATATACAAAAGGCAAGATTAGTATAAATAGTTATTTTTGAAAAATGGGAATTATTTGGGAAAATCTCGAATATTTGTGTATTTTTTTTAAAATGACCATATAATTTAAATGGTTCGGTTCAATATGAATTCTAACTCATGAGAAGAATTACAATAAATGTTCAGATGAATTCTAAAGGAATATTTCTATTTCTTTTTGGATTCTTAATAATAAGTTCGATAAATTCGTTTTTATTTACTGATTTAATTTCAAAAACAAATGTAAATATAAATGAAGAAAATGAATTTTCACAAAATCCATTCGTATCCAGATTAGAAATTCATTCATCCGATTTTTTATATGGAGTAGACTATTTAATTATTGTTCCTGATGAAAATGTGGATGCAGTGCAGGCATTGGCTAATTGGAAAAGTCAGAAAGGTGTTTCAGCTGTAATAATACCAATTGGATTTATTAATAGTAATTATGATGGTATAGATTTAGCTGCAAAAATCAAAGCATGTATTACTGATTATCATGAAAACTATCAAACAAAATGGGTACTTTTAGCTGGTGATGAAGACGATGTTCCAACACGTGAAGCATACGCACCTGAAGATTATTATAATGATGGTGATTATGTAAGTTGTGATTCATATTATACTGACTTAGATAACGATTGGGATTCAAACAATAATCAAATTTGGGGAGAATTGGATGATAATCTCGATTATCACCCAGAAGTTTATGTAGGGAGATTATCAGCAAATTCATACAGTGAACTTAAATTTCTCGCTGATCGAATTGTTCAGTATGAAAGTGCGCCTCCTGATGGTGATTGGTTTGGAACTGCTCTAATGGCAGGCGCCCAGTTGTTTTTCGATGAAGATTGGGATAATGACAGTCAACCCGATTATTTAGGTGGTGATTATAATCGTTTTACTCACTTTATTGATAAAACAGTGTTAAATAATAGCAATACTAATTGGTCCACTTATTATATGGGAGAAACTCAAGGGCTTGTTCCAACTAAATATTCTGTAAATGAAAGTATTTCTGAAGAGGGATTGGTTGCGCAGTTAAATCATGGTTATTCTATTGGAGCAATTGCCGGCCATGGAAATCCATATTCTATGTATCGAACTTTATTTTCAAAGGATTATGATGGTGATGGGTTATTTGATAGGAATGGCACTGGTTATTATGCTTCTCCAATAGATGAAACACTCTCATTGCCTTTGATAACAACATATGATGATTTAGCCCCAAATGCAAATGTACTTGGTTTTTATTATTTAGGAGGTTGTAGTGTAGGTACTTTTAATTCACCAACTGATTGTTTAACTGAAACATTTTTAAAAACTATTGCTATTGGTGCTATTGGAGGAAGTCAAGTAGTATGGGGTGAAGATGAATGGTATGAGCGTGAGTTTGGAGGGTGGTATTCTGATGGACTAACTTACAGATTTTTTGAACAACTTATGGCTAATCCACAACCTGGAGCTGCTTTAGCTTTAGCAAAAGAAGATTATGTCTTAGATAGAGCTAATCCACTTTATTATAATTCAGATAGACCATATTATCCAGATTGGGAAAATAAAACTTTAAAGCAAATGAATTTAATGGGCGATCCAGAGGTTCGTCTGTGGTTTGATCGCCCTCAAATTATGAATGTAACCAAAGATTATTATCAAAATTCCACCAATATAATGATTTCTGATAATAATAATTTGCCAATAGTCAATGCAACAATAACAATCACAAGAAATGAAAGTGTTATCTTTAAAGGATTTTCTTCACTAGATGGTATTATTCAAATTCCTTATAATTCATCTGAATTAAACACTTTTAATTTAACTGTTTATCATCCTGGTTATTTGCCTTACCAAAATTTGAATGAAATTCAGCCAGATGAGCCACAAACAGATGATACTTCATCAGATGATACTTCTTCGGATTTTACTTCAGATGATGATAATAATTCTGGATTAAAAATTTCTGGATTTTATACCCCAATAATTATGGGGGTTTTAGTGGTTTCATTAACTGGATTATACAATAGAAGAAAATCATGATTAAATATTTATACAGAAAATGTGATTGTGAAATATTAATCTTTAAATCACAATTTTGAATTATTTTCTTACATTTTTTCATATTTTTCGTGTTTTTTATTATTTCAATATTTAGAGAAGTAAAAATCTCACTTTTTCATAAAAAAGCTTATTCGTATCATTTTAGGGCATTTATACGTACTATCCATGATATTGCAAAAAAAAATTACAAAATGAGTCCCATTTCGCGATTTTGATGTAAATTTGGAGTTTTATAAATAAATAATAATGTTCCTTGCTTGTTAACTGAAATAGATAAAAAAAGTCTTTTTCTGTATAGGATTCTATAATTTGTGGATTGAAAAAGGATAGAAAAAAGAATGAAATGGAAAAAAAATTAATTAAGTGAATATCCTCGAGGAGCTGTGCGAGAATACTTTATAATATTTTCATTTTTTAGCTTATCAAAGATTTGATTAGTGTTCATGTCTGTAATGGATGCAACATGCTTTTCAATTGCTTCTAATAAATCTGATTTTTTAGTGAATAATGGTGTATCCTTGAAGATTTTAGAGATTGCATCTTGCACTTTAGGATCAAGAGATTTTGAAGTATCCTTAGTAAATGTATTTTTCTCTTCAGATTTTTCAGTTTGTTTCTTAGTTGGTTTTTTAGCTGGTTTTTCAACAGGTTTTTCAATTGTTTTTTTAACTGGTTTAACTGAAGGTTTTACTTTAGGTTTTACAGCTGGTTTTTTAGCAGACTTGGAGCCGGATTTTGGTTTAACTATGGTTTTAACTTCAACAGTTTTTGGTTTTTTGATTTGTACTTTTCGTTTTTTAGGTATACGTGTTTTTATTTTAGGTGGCTGGGGTTTAGGTCCAGTATATTGAGCAGGAATTCCGAGGGATTTTAAATAGGTAATACGTTCATTATCCATACCTTTCCGTCGTTTATCGATTAATAATTTGTGCTTCCTTACTTGATCTAATGTCAATCCCGCCGCACGAATTTCCTTCAAGCTGAATTTTTGAGGGACTTGAGTCTTCATATTTAAACCAAATTTTCTTTCTATTTAAAATCTCTATAAATTTTATTTTACAATTGTGGGAAATCAAAGGGAAGAATCATTATAGGAGTATTTCATTTAAATCATCTACAATTGGTAATTTAATCATTGTTTTTACTAAATTTTTATTTGGAGAAAACTTTCTAAGAATAGCGATGGAAATTCAAGCAGAATGTATGTCCTGTTTTCTCTCCCAAGTTCTTAAAAGTATGCGGTTATTGCGACCAAATATAGAAAATGGGGAGATTGTAAAAGTTCAAAAAAAAGTTATGCGAAAAATTATCCATGAAAACCATATAAAACTTCCCTATTATGGAAAAATTGTTTATCAAACGATTGCTGAAGAAATTAAAGCCCCAGATCCTTATCGATCGATAAAACAGCGAGATAATAACCTTGTCCAATCCTTAATTCCCAAAATAAAACAAGTATTGAAGTCATCTTCTGATCCTCTATTTACCGCTGTTAAATTAATGGTAATCGGCAATACCATAGATTTTGGGGCACCTCACAACTTTAATATAGAAGAAGATTTAAATAAAATTGAAGATGCTACATTGAATTCTAAAATTATGAAGCAATTTCGTCAGAAATTAACCCAAAGTAGAGTATTATTTATCATCGGTGACAATTGCGGTGAAGCCGTATTTGATAAGATCTTTATAGAATTCATACAAAAACACTACCCAAGCATACAAATAATTTATGGTGTGCGCGGTGGACCTGCAATTAATGATATTACTCGTATTGAAGCGGATGAAATTGGGTTATCAGAAATCTGTAAAGTTGTCGAAGGATCTTTATCTCCAGGAGTAATATTTGAAGAAGTATCTTCTGAATTTATCAAAGTATTTCAGAACGCAGATCTTATTATTTCAAAAGGGCAGGGAAATTTTGAGTCTTTAGAAGGTATTTCGAAATCATCTAAGTTGAAACCAAAAGGTTCATTATTCTATTTGTTAAAGGCGAAATGCTCAGTTGTTGCTGGTATTTTTAACGTTCCGATAGGAACTTTAATTTTTGAGCAAGAAAAATTGTCTGAATAAGAAAATAATTAGAATATGAAAATATTTTGAATAAGAAGCAAAAAAGAAAAGGAAATTTGGATTTGGAATGAATTTTATGAGGTGTAGATTCTATGATTTTTGCACCACAATTCCTTCCCAAGGTTTGAGAGTTATCTCATCTTTTTTTATCGGTACTGTTAATACAGTTGTCGAAGATAAAATTTTAGGTGTGTGGATTGGGCTGGAAAAACTCACTTCTTTTTTAGAAAAATTAAGAAATACATATATTTTCTGCTCTTTTCCATTCACAATTGTTGAACGCTTATATCCTAATACATTTTTTGGTAAAATTCCTGGTGCAAAAATGTTTATAGTACCTATTGCTAATGCAGGATATTTTTTACGTAATTCCAACAAGCGGTGATAACAATGCCAAATAGAATCCAGATCGCGCTTCATTTCTTCTACATTTATCTTTTTATATTCAGGATCAACTGGTAGCCATGGTGTAATTGTAGAGTTTTTAATATTATTAATAAAACCAGCATTTAAAGATGAAGACCATTGCATCGGAGTTCGACAACCATCGCGATTGATGGCACCTCCAGTTAATTTTTGTAATAAGACAATGATCCACTTTGGATAATTAAGAAATTTTGAAACTAAACCGTCTTGTGCCTTTTCAAATGGAATATCGCCTTGACGCATCCCAATTTCTTCTCCATAGTAAATGTACGGGATTCCCCGGACTGTTAACTGAAACATTGCATTTAATTTTGCTTTTCGGATATCATTTTTTAAAATTGTAATTCGGCGAGTTCTATCGTGATTTGAAAAAACCCATGTCGGCATATATGGATCTGGAAACCAACGTTCACTTTCTTGAAGTAATCGTAAAAATCCTTCATAACTAAATGGTGTTTCGAATGTTTTAAATTGAAAGACTGAGTGGATGCCTGGTGCTTCAGGAGTACCACAAAAAGCCCGAATTGATTGATATGAACCAAAAACCTCTCCAACCATAAAACGGGTAGGTGTATATTCATCAGTCAACTCACGCAAACGTTTGGTAAAGGCAATAGTATCGGGATGATTAATGGTCATTTTTGAAGATCTGAAAAGCATTCCTTGATCTGAATCTGAAGGTAAAATCTTGAATTTAAAAGGATTATCACGAAAATCTGCGTCTTCAAAAAGAGATCCCAATATATCCAATCGAAAACCATCTACACCCTTATCCAACCAAAATCGCATAATTTCTAGCATTTCTTCTTGTACGGCAGGATTTCTGAAATTCAAATCTGGTTGAAAGGGTAAAAAGGCAGCCCAATACCATTGATCAGTTGAAGGATCATAATGCCATCCGGAACCTCCAGTTTGTGATAGCCAATTATTGGGTGGTGCTTTTCCATTCGGTTTTTTGCCATCACGCCAAATATACCAGTCTCTTTTGGGATTCTCTCGATTTTTTCGTGATTCAACAAACCATGGATGTTCATCGCTAGTATGATTTAAAATCATATCCATTACGATTTTCATATCCCGGTTATGAATTTCTTCAATTAATTTTTCAGCATCATGCAAAGTTCCGTATTCGGGCGCAACATTTCGGTAATCTCTAATATCATAACCAAAATCACGCTGTGGAGAATCATAAAATGGTGAAAACCAAATAGTTTCAAACCCACTTTCTTTAATATAATCCAATTTTGAAATAATTCCTGGAAGATCTCCTATACCATCACCATTACTATCATAGTACGAGCGTGGATAAATCTGGTATACTGTAGTTTTCTTCCACCATGGAATTGAATAAATATTTACAGCCATTATTACTTCACTACTCCTATAATTATTGAAGAATGCAGATAAGGTTTACAATTATTTACAATTATTTACAACTACTTCTAAGTATTTTTTTGCTATTATTTCATTTTATTTCTTAATCCGTTATTGAAAAATCAAAAATACTATCCATACAATAAAGCCACCAGCTAAACTGTTAACTAAATTATCATTAAGATAGATGCAAAACAAATCAGCGAAAACAAATACAGTGGTTGTTCCAATTAAAATTAATAACAATCCAAAAAATGGGATATTTGCAGGAAGGAAAAATAAAATCCCGATCGCGCCAAGAATAGTACTTAAAATTCCCGCAATCAGCCCTTCCCACGTTTTTTTTGGAAATTTCCCCAGTCTTTGAAGTGGATGCCTGCCGAAATTTTTTCCAACGAGTGCCGCCAATGCATCTGAGATACATGAAATCCAAACTGCAATTAAAAGAACTTGAATGGGAATGCATGGATGAATCCACACCATATTTGCTAATAAAATTGGTGTCGCTCCATTTATGGTAAATTTTTCACGCTTCAAATCTAAAGAAGTACCGAACCATTTCCATGCCCATTTTGGGAGAACTCGCCAGTCTTCAATCCTTGTGATATCTCCAATCATCATTATCATCCAGAATAATGCACTAATTAAGAAATAGAAATAATTACGAAATTCCCATGAAGTTAACCCTTGTAGAAGTTGATACGGATAGATCTCCTCAGAAATTAAATAAATAAGTAGTACACCTAAAAATTGTAATATATGAAGACCTTTACGACTAAGATCGCGTAATAAAATGGCTTTACTGGAAAAGTTTTGCGTTTTTTCCGTCATTTCTGATAAAAAATTCTCGTATGAATATTCTGCGCGATATTGAAAATTCTTTTTCTTTTTTATAATATTTGGAAGTATATTTCCACCGAATAATATAAAAAATTCAAGAGAAAGAAGTAGAAAGAGGATGGAGGTAAGAAATTCTGCTGTTTTATCTGTAGGCTTTGTAAAAAGATTAAATACTTGAAATCCTTGATAAAAAAATAAAATTACGGCTGTAAGTTCAGAAATCCTAAAATTTCTCTTATTTGGATCATTCCATCGATGAAATATATGTAGTCCTAAGGCAATTCCAAAAGCAAAGATATAACAAGATATTCCCAGCAGCCAAAGATTCATTAATCCAATAGCAATGGACCATTGTTGAAAAAATTTAACATCCTTTATTCACATTACATGGAAAAAATTCTGAATCAAAGTAGAAATCATAATAAAAACGAAAAATAAAAAATAAGTTAGAAATGTTCATGAGATTTTTCGCATTTCTATATTTAATTTATAATCTTTTCACATATTTACTCGTTATTCTTGAGTTCTTCCTCTTTCTTTATAATAAATTGCCAAGCTATGTTCATCGCAGCTTGAATTGCTTGCGGCTCGATTTTATCAACTGTATCTTCAGGGGTATGATAAACTGATGCACGATTTGAATTACCCCATGGCATTCCCATTAGATTTGTTGCTTTTACTCCAATTCTCGCCATTTCTCCAGCATCAGTTCCACCAGTTAAGAATTCAATAGGTTTTGATGTACATGGATATCCTAGTGAATGTGCGATTTCAACACATTCTCTTACCATATCTTGAGAGAGATTGACTGTTCCATTAACGTCTGATGTCATGAAGAAGAAATCTTCCAAATAATACGGGCAATCGATATTGAAATTATAGGTGGCGATGGAGTTTAATTCTTTTTTATGCTTTTTTGCAAATGCTCTGGAACCTCGTAACCCAACTTCTTCTGCATCCCAGCTACAAATTAAAATTCGAGTATGATTTAAGGCCGATTCAGAAGAATTTTCTTTTGATTTTTTTAAATAAGCCACTTTCTTTCCAATTTCATTAGCAATAGCAACAGAAATCATATTATCTCCTGCCCCAGGAGTGCCCTTTTTTCCCCTAAAAAACCACATTTGGATTACTAAAAGAAGAGAAATTCCAGCAAAAATTTTAATACCCAAAACCCATGTTGGATTCTTATTTGTGGTTAATTGTATAATCCACCATATCCATGATAGTGACCATAGTAACGCAACTGAACCCAATCCTCCATACAATCGAACTGGATATAATTTGGGTTGATGCACAAAAAAGTTGAACACAAAAGCGCTATCATGATGGCCAGAAATAAGAATTTGTTGCTTTACTTCTCCTACTGGTTCAATTTTTCCAACAACATTGATTCCGATTTTTCTTCGCCAGAAGGGGTCGATGAATTCTTTGTAGAGAAAGAATTCCATTACCATCGCCACAATTCCTATTGTAATCAATAAACCTGAAATAAGGGGAATAGAAAACCACACAGAAATTGTGGCAAATAAGTATAAAGCAGTGATCAATTTAATCCAACCGAGAAATGCTTTAGGGTGAACTGGAAAAGGTTCTTCTTCTACTGTATCGCAGTATTGCCGAAATTCATTTGCAATAAGTTTGGCAGCTTTATGAGTGCTATTGTCTCCCGTAATTCGGGCACCTGTTTCTCTAATAATCTTTGAAGTAAATTCGATTGCTTGTTGTACTTCTTTTTCTACGAATGTGTATGAATCGAGTGAGTTGTTTTTTTTCATAATCTTATTTCATTTTTTCAAATTAAAAATGACAATGCAAAATCGGGCCAATAATAGAAAAACTAAACTGTCCAAAAATAGATATTTTCTTTTGCATGGCAAATCATGGTTGCAAAAAAAAAAGAAATTTATATTTGTAATGCATTTATTAAAAGAGCAAACACTTTGGAGTTTTCAAATTATGCTTAAGAAATATCATCTCGATAGGCGCCAACTCTTTTCGATTCTTATTGGGTTTATAATTAGCGCCTCTATATTGTTTCCTTTGGCTTTAAACACACTTTCACCATTCCAAGAAACTTCAAATCTCCGAGAAAACCGGATAGCAGATAATTACATTCCAAACTCCGCTGCTGATGTTTCTCCTTGGTGGAATGAAATATACGAATATCGTATTAAAATCACTGTATCTACGGGAGGGGTTTCTCAAACTGATTATCCTGTAGAATATTATCTTAATTTTAGCCAATTTTTGGTTGATAATGGTATTCCTCTTTCTCAAAATGATCGAGTAAATACCACTAATCTTCGAATAGTTGAGCAGACAGATTCAGCAATTGTTAAATCAACAATTCCTGTTCAATATGATCATACTGGTTCAAGTTTGACAGATCAAGGCGAATTGGCATGGGTAATCAGCGGAACATTCTCTGGTACAAAAACCTATTATTTATATTTTTGTTTGGGTAATACAGATGCCTTTGATAACCCAATAGTTCAGTCTGATTATTCACGTAGCATGTCGTACAAACCTTTCAGGTTACACCATGAAGGATACGAATATACTGCAGCGGAATTTCAAACTTATAAATCAACTCTTGAAATATACAGTGGACAAACTGGTGCTAGTGGGAATCCAAATTATGCATACGTTCAAAATACAACAATTGATGGGAAACGTGGAAATGGTGCTTTTTCTACTTCAGGTAATCTATGGTTGAGAGAAGCACTTGATAGTCCAATAAATACATCAAAATATTCATACCTTTATTTTACATATTCTGCTTATGTACATGATATTCCCTCTGCAAGTCCAACCTATACTGATTATGATATCATAGGCGCAGAACTCTGTATTTCTACATCATTTGCAACATCTACTTCATATGTTTATGGACCTCAAATATATGGAACTCAAAATTACTATGATACAAGTTTTTTGAAATCTCAAAATACATGGCACTATTATGTTTTTGATGTTCAAAGCCATTTCACAAACGATTTGTTACGTTATATCTATTATGTTCATGATGATGATGATGGAACTGGAGATGATCCAGATAATGATGGAGATCAATTTTATGCTGATTTTCCAGTGACATATGATGATTTATCCATTTGGAACGTTTCAGTCTCAAAAGATCCAAATACTCCTGCAAGTATATCAGCATCTACATTAGAATCAGTCTTCTCAAATTTCCGGATAACAGTACTTGATTTAGATGGTTTTCCTGTCCCAAATGCTAAGGTTAAAATTTGGAACCAAACACGAGATTGGAATCAAACAGGATATACAGATAACAATGGAGTTAAGAGCTTTGCAGACGTTTCCATCGGCCAAATCTATAATGTATCTGTTTCCTATACTACATCAGGAGTTGCTAATCCTGTAACATTTTCAATTGCATCCATTGAAAATGTGCAACTTAGCGATTTTAATTATAATTTAACGATAAATTCTTCGATTTGGTCAATGGAATTCTCAATAAGTGATCATGATGGAGATCCTATTGACCATGGTTTTGTTGTTCTTTATGATACGGGACAACCAGTCTATAACGGCAGCTTAGATTCAGATGGATACACAACAATTCGCTATAAAAATGATTCAACTAGTTATGATTACAAGGTATTTTATGACACAACTGAATTAGGTGATTTATATAATTATGCAGATCCTTTCATTGAAATTCAGAGTGGAACTGTTACAAGAAATTCTGCGAGTTCAGGAACTTGGGTAGAGTATGGCTTAGTTGATCAAGCGAATTTAGTTGGTAGTGGGAATTATACTGATAATACTTTAGCTATTTTTAGTACAACATCTGATGATTTTAATAATGCTCTTTTAGGAACTATTCATGTTGATCTTTATAATTTTTCAGATAGCATCACCAGTTACCAATTATTAGGTTATGATCGAAATGATGTAGAATCAACTTTAGTCAGCGAATCTGGAAGTTTCCCTGAAAATGTATCATTTGATGTAAATGGTTTTGAGATATCCTATTTCAAAATTCGTATAGTAGATAGTGGTGTGGCACCACTACAATCAGGTGTTATTAATGTGAGTTATTATTTACGCACTACTGAAACTTTGATTTGTAATATTTCTACTATTACATTGAATATTAGTGGAGATACAGGTACTTCAATAGAACCATTAGCTAATGCTGTTATTCTATTAGCAAATGAAACAAGTGGTGAATCTATCGCAAATATCACCACAACAACTTCTGGTTTAATTAATTTTACGTATTTCCGTTATACTCCTGAATCTTATGGAAATTTCACATTACAAGTGAGATTTGTTGGTGCTTTAGCTGATATTAATCAAACTAACAATCCTACAGATGCACTTTCAGATTGGGGTGAAACTCAGAAATTTACACTGGACACAAAAGTGCAGAAGGATGTTTTGGTGAATTTTCGAGATACTAATTATGAGACACAAATTAATGTTACCAATATTGATCCATCAATTGCGGTTACTCTTGTTTGGGGTGAATTACAACTCATTCAAGTTAATTATACCTACATTCAAGGCACAAATGATCCTGTTTCGTTACCTGTTGACAAAATGGAGTATTTGGTTTATGACGCTGAATTAAGTTTAATTGCATCAGGTGAAATGAGTTGGATAAAAGATGGTGAATATGAGTTTAATTTTAATAGTAGTCACGTAATTGCTGACACTCAATATACTATACGATTTCGAGCTACAAAAGCCGGTTATCCTGATCCAAGTTATCAAGATGAAGTTCGGATTACTGTTAATCAAGTTCCTACTCAAGCGGATGTTTTCGAGACATCATCGGGGTTATCGATTAAATCTACTATAATTGAGAAGAAATGGGGCGAAATCTTCAATGTTACAGTAACATATCAACGTAGTGATGATTCATCAGATTTAAGTGGTGCTACAGTGATTTTGGATTGGTATTATGACCATGGATTAACGATGGTTGAGCAATCAGGTAATGGTTATACAAATTATACTGTAGCAATTGATACATCTAAAGTCACTTCATTAGATAAATATCGGGTGGATATTACAGCAAATTTGCAGAATCATACTATTCAAACTATTTACTTTGATTTAGATGTAGTAGAAATACCCACAACAATTAATTCTGACGATTATCTTGATCGAATTCAAATGTATTGGAAAGAAAACTTTTCAGTTACTGTAAATTATACTGATACTTATAATTCACAGACTATTTCTGGTGCTAACGTTTATTATACTATAGTTGGTGATTCAGCATTTCATGAATATACGATTAATGAAATTGGAACGACTGGAATCTATGAAATAGAAATAAATTCAACACAATTTGGTGAAGTGGGGAATTATACCCTTCAAGTAGTTGCAATGAAAGATAATTATGTTACACAGCAAATGTGGGTATCTTTTACAATTAATATTCTACCTACATCCTTTATTTCTCAAGTTTCTGATTTAACACCATACTGGCTTGAAAACTTTTCTATTTCAGTAAATTATACTGATACGCATAACTCGTTGCCAATTAGTGATATTTCTGTAAGTTATAGTATAACAGGTTCTTCATTTAGTGAATCTGGAGCATTGATAAATGACGGAAATGGAATTTATTCGATAGAATTTAATACAACTCATTTTTCAAAAGCCGGTATCTATACCTTTAAAATTGATGCTGTTAAACCAAATTATGAATCTCAATCAATTAGTATTTCTGTAGAAATTCTTATTATACCTGTTAATTTTTCAACTAGTCAATCAGAATATAATAAGGAATTAAATCAAGTTTTTACAATTTCAGTTAAAGCAGAAGATATTAGAAATTCAGGCTCTCCGATTAGTATTTATGACGGAACAGTAAGTTTTACAGTTACAGGTCAAAATTTCACAAAATCTGGATTTTTAAGTTCAGTTGGAGGTGGATATTATGAAGATTCATTTAATACATCTTCATATTTTGATGGTAAAGTAGGTACTTTTAGTTTTCAAATAACCTTTACAAAAGATCAATATCAAACTTCAACTTTAACAGTAATTGTAAATATAGAAATTATTCCAACAACCTTGACTACTTCAAATACAACAATCACTCTGTTCTGGGAAGAAAGCTTTACAATTGCAGTTACTTATCTCGATGCACGGGATAGTTCTCCTCTTGTAGATGCAAGTGTTAGCTATACTATTACAGGTTCAGGTATAACTACAAGTATTCAATCGTTACCTCATGTTGGTAGTGGAGTATTTTCAAAAGATTTCATTAGCGATATTGATTTTAACCGAACAGGAACTTATACGTTCACTATAACTGCTGAATTATCTGAGCATCAAACTCAAACACTTACAATCACAGTATACATTGAAACTGTTCCCACAAATCTAAGTTCTACTGAAAACATTAATGTTTATTGGGGAGAGGAGTTTACACTTTCAGTTTATTTCGAAGATATTCGTGATCTTCTAAATTCTGTGCCAATCACAACCGGGGCAACTGTCTCTTATACTGTAACAGGTCCTGTTGGTTATTCTGGTTCTGGAACTTTACTTCATTATGCATCTTATCCTGGAACTTATCGAGATACTTTGAATTCTACTGATTTTGGGTTCAATGGGACCTATACATTTGTAATTTCAGCAATGAAAAATCAATACGAAACTCAAACTGTAACAATTACAGTAAACATTAACATCATTCCAACAAAGTTAACTGCAGAACATTTGTCAATTTCGGTGAATTGGGGTGAATCATTTGAACTTTCAGTATATTATGAAGATCTCTATAATTTAATTGCAATCAATGATGGAACTATTAGTTATTCTGCATCAGGACCGAATGATTTTGCAGATTCTGGATTTTTAACATCTTTAGGAACTGGGTGGTATTCTATTTCATTTGATGCAATTGAGGGTGGACAATTCGTTGCAGGGACTTATACTTATTTAGTCACCGCTCAAAAAAGTCAATATTTAACACAAAGCCTTTCAATTACTGTAAATATTGCCGTTATTAATACAACTTTAACAACTGCAAGTGACACAATTGCTGTAGCATGGAATGATAATTTTACAATAAGCGTTATCTACTTTGATGAAGATAATTCAGAAAATATCACAGATGGGTCTGTGACATACACAGTTACAGGACATCCTGAATATAACGGATCAATTCTCTATTCAATTGTTCTTAATGCTTATGTAATCGAATTTAATTCAACATATTTTGGAACAAATGGAACCTATTCATTTACAATTACAGCTTCAAAAAATCAGTATGAAACACAACAGCTTGTAATTAATGTTGATATCGGAATTCGACCGGTAAATTTCACCACGAATGCCTCAAAAATTTACATTTACTGGGAAATGAATTGTACATTATCTGTAAGCTATTTTGATATTTATGATTCATTGAATCCGGTTGCTATTTCAAGTGGAACAGTAAGTTACGTTGTAAGTGGGACTGGAGATTACAGTGATTCTGGTGCATTTTCAAATGCTGGGAATGGAAATTATGAATTATTCTTAAGTTCTTTTGATTTTGGACAAGCAGGAAGTTATACATTCGAAATTACTGCTTCAAAGCCTCAATATGCCACACGGACATTGGTAATTACGGTTACAATAATGACCATTCCAACTGAATTGTCTTCTTCCTATGAAAACGATACAATTACTCTATATTGGGGTGAATCAGAGAATTTAACTGTATCATTCGATAATCTAATCAATTCAAGTGCTCCAGTAGGAATTGGAGATGCCACTGTCTCTTATTATGCTGCTTCGTTAGGAATGCCAAATGGAGATTTACTTCCACAAAATGATGGAATGTATACATTTGATTTGCAGTCTATTGATTTCGGCCAAGCTGGAACATATACATTCCGAATTACTGCAACTAAGAATCAATATGAAACACAGCAATTAGTATTAACAATCCATATTTTAGTCATTCCAACCAGCTTTACCACAGAACAAACAAATTATACTGTAACCTGGCGGGATCAATTCATTATTACTGTTCAATTTACAGATTTATACCGAAGCACTGGAATAACAGATGGTACTGTTTCATTCTATGTTGGTCAGCAAGCAGGATTGACTGGAATATTATCTCATGAAGCAGGAGGGATCTATTCCATTGCCATAAATTCTACCGATTTTGCAGGTGTTGGAAGTTATACCCTATATGTTACTGCTGAAAAGTACCAATATTCTACCCAAATAATAACATTTTATTTGGTAATTGATCCAATTCAGACACGAATTAATAATACTATATTCTTGCGAAACGATATCAGCATTAATGTTAGTACAACTCATTATTTCTATATAACATACGGTGAAATTGATGGAACGGCTATAACTGGTGCAAATGTTGCCTATTTTGAATGGGAAGATTCTTCTGGGACACATTCGGGATTGTTAACCGATATGGAAAATGGATACTACCGAATGGATTTTGATACAATCAGTAAACCAGTTGGAACCTATCTCATTGCTGTGTATCTTGGAAAGAATAATTTCGTAACTCGATCTGCAACAATAACTTTAATTATCAAGGAACGACCAGTTGTGGTTGAATTAGGAGAACAAATTGCTTCTAAAGTGGCAGAAACTCCTGAAGGAAATATGATTGTTATCGAGTTTAACCTGACAGACCCAGTTGATAATGCACCATTAACGGGTGCAACCGTTACAATGCATTATCGAGGAAAAAATATTCCAATTCCAGAAACGGATACACCTGGGTTATACAAATATGTTATTGATACAAATTCTGAAGAATACAACGCCTTAGTGGCCGCTATTACTGATACAGCAACAATCACAGTTGAAAAAGCAAATTATACTATCGCACCCTTTGATATCACAATCTCGGTTACTCCTCCAGAATTTACTGTTGGTGGAGTAGGGGTACCTAAGATTTTTGTCTATATTGGTGGTAGTGTGGCTTTAATTGCCATAGCAATTGCTGGAACAACCCGATATATTCGATATGCACGAATTCCGCTGATTATCAAACAAATAGATAAAACTAAAAAGATGATTTCAGGAAACAAAGTAATATCTGATGAGAATCTTACAAAAACCTACGAAGAAGAAATTTCTGATCGCTTCAAAGATTATTGGGAGCTACTAGACTTAGATATCACTTCAATTCTGGGAGTAGGAAAGTCAAAAACACCTGAATCTATGGATGAATTAGGTTCATCTGCAGAAGGAGGTCTTTAAAATGCCCACAGGAATGGTTATCATGCACTGGGATGAGCGAATAGGTGTGGAAATTCTCGGAGCTTATCCAAAGGAAACACAAATTCAAGAAAAAACGCTAATGCAGTTATATTCTCAACATGAGTTTACTGGAGAAGCAGGTCTTGTTTCAATTACTGCTGGTGCTATTAATTTAGCATCCTATTATACTGGACCTGATTCTGCAGTATACATAATCTTGCTTCTTACCGCTGAAGAAGATGGCGATGTATATGAAGAAATATTAGCTGAAACTTCGCGTCAGATAATCCCAAATCTCGATTCAGGAAATCTTGATGCACTTTTACCTCCTCTTTTTCAAAGGTTATCTGTGTATCCTACTCTTACAGATGAACAAAGGATGTGTATGGATTACAACAGCGAGGTTAAGCGTTTGATTATTCAACGTCTTCGGGATGAAGCTGCCGTAAGTAAATCAGAAATTGCTATATGGTTAAAAGATCAATATCGTGAAGGATTCGTTGATGTTGAGAATATTTTAACAGGAATGGTAAAAAGTGGCTTGGTTAAAATAGCTTCTGTAAAAGGTTTATCGTCTGATATGGTTTTTCTTGCTCAAGGATTGATGATATTGCGTATTCCTCCCAAGGAATTAATTAAAGATCCTGTAGATCGACATCTTCCAGAATCTTTAAAAAATGATTATCTTAAAGAAGTTCGGAGCTTTTTTGAAGCATACAAACCAAATGATAAAGATAATCTTAAAATTATCGATGATATCATGTTGGATCCTCAGTGTTATGAAGTTTTGAAACTTTTAAGGGAAGCAATGGTAACACGGAATGATCTAGAAAAACTTCGAAAGAAAGGAGTTGAAGAATTAGATCTTGTACTTCGGAAATTCTGGGAAAATCGAATGATTGCGGTGTTTCAAGATGATAAAGGAAACGAGTATTATAGTTTGATCAGCGATTTTTTCATTCAAAAATATTTCCCGCTTCATCTTTTAGATACAATCCGTAAACAATACCGTACCAAAGCCCAAAATTCGAATGTATTGATTAAAGCATTGGATTTAATGAAAGAAGAATTTTACTTGATGCAAAAAGCCAAATCTATCGAGAAGAATGCAAAAAGTGCAACTGAAGTTGTATAAATTCTGTTTTTTTTCTTTTTATTCTATTCTCCTTTTTTTGTAATTTTTCGAAAAAACATAATTAAAAAATCATTTTAAGTTCTTCTATCATATGTTCCTGTTGATTAAAAAAATAATCAATTAACGCGGTCAAATTACTAAATCGATCTATCTTCCCATCAAAATTAGCAATTTCTTCGGGAGAATATTGAGTTTTAAAGATTTTTGCGATTTTTTCTAATATTTTTTGCATTGTTTTCCGTTTCTTTGTTTTTGTTGATCTTCCAATTAAAGTAACATGATATTCTGGTATTTTATAATTTGAAAGGAAATTGTTGCCCATAGTTATATCATCAATTGAAGTATTTGCACATTCTTCACCAAATTGATTAATAGCTGCAAAAAAAGAACCAAAAAGTGCAGGATTCATTTTTTTTTCTATTGCATAATTATAAAGACACACTCCTGATTCGTGTATTATCCATAATTCATCTAGTTCATCCATTTTTATTCACCTTTTTATTGCAAAAAATCATTCTTTATTCAAAAAATTCATTTTGTCTATTTATTTTTCACTTAATGGAATAATTCTTAAATATTCTCCAAAGAATTGAGTGTATTTTAAGATCTTAGAATTATAAGTTTTTTCGCTTTTTTGCCAATTCAGCCTCCCACTTCCGCCGCCTATCCCAAAAAGTTTTTTGTCGGTCATTTAAGCCCGGGAGAAGGAGAGGTTG
>NZ_JBPLBG010000018.1:0-17029 GCF_054039255.1 Candidatus Harpocratesius sp. | reverse complement strand
ACTAAGTCATTTTGAAAAAATTTAAATTAATTTATGAATATGTATTCATATTATGAGAGTTGCAATTGCTGAAGAAAATGGTCATGTGTCTCTTCATTTTGGACGCACTCGAAATTATCTTTTCGTGGATTTTGAAGATGGAAAAGTAATTAATAAAAAATTAGTTCCCAATCCTGGTGCAGTAAATCATACACCAGGACAATTACCTGCATTTGTTGCAGAAAATAAGGCAGATTGGATAGTCGCTGGGGGAATGGGCCCAATGGCTGTTAACCTTTTTTTACAGAATAATATTAAAGTAGTAACCGGTGTTCAAGGTTCAACTGAAGATGTTATTCAAAGAATAATCGATGGAACACTTGAAGGTGGAAAAAGTCTTTGTGATCATGCCCACATGTCAGCTGAAGAACATGAACACCATCATGAAAATATTCATGGATAGTAATCTTGAATCTTGAATCTTAAATATGTAATCTCAAATCTTGAATCTTGAATCTTGAATCTTTTTTATTATTTTTGATATTTTTCTATAAATAATGTCCAAACTCATCCACACTGAAGCATTAAGTGTAGTCTTCATTGCAATATAAAGGATTAGCTGAAATTTACTTCGATTCATGCACCCATTCCCAAAAAATAGATATAATCCAATTTTATTGTGATCTTCCATTATCAATGTTAACTTCTATTTATGTTGACAATGTGAATATTCATTATTTAATTCAACCTTAAAATAGGAATATTTCTTTAAAATCTTTATATATAGTGAAAATAAGAAGATTTAAATGCCTCTGCGTTTAAAAATTACTAAATAATGTTGAAATTTCAACCTTTATCATTTTTCATCTATTGTGGTGTTGCAAAAAATAAAAGTAAAATAAGTAAAAATAGTAATTTCAAAATTATCTTTTTTTTAAAGTTACAAGATATTAATAAAGTGATTGAATGGATTCCCAGTGGTATAGCATATCAAGGAATTCCAGGCGCTTTGGCATTTTTGCAGATTGCTCGTGCACATTTTGAAGAATTAATTTCAATTCCTATTGATCGCCCACTTTTAATTGAAATTCTCAAGTTTGGCTGGTATCATTCTCTACAAGGGAAATTTGGTAAAGAAGATTGGAAATTATTCTTTAATTTACTTGATCAAGTGACAGATGAAGAAATTTCTTCAATTGCTAATACATGTTTATGCGATCAAAATAGATAAATTAATTATAATTAATTAAAATAAAATTGAGCAATTATTAGTGCGAATAAGTTTTTGATATAAATACTTTCAAATTTTAGAAAATACGATGAATTTCACAACATAAACAACAAACAAAACAAACGCAGATCAACTCGACCTGCAAGAGGGATATAAATCAAGAAAAAGGAGATACGAATGTTATGAAATTCATCATTTTAATTTTAGAATGCTAAAGTTAAAAATCTTCCCAATTGTTTTTAGAAAAAAAAGAAAAATAAGAATCAGATTGAATAGATATTATTTCGTTGTAAAATATGATGATGTGATTTGTAACACAAAAATATAAGATGAAAAGCCTTGAATAAATAAAAAATTAGGTTAATTTAACTTATATTCAGACGAAATCAAGAATTGATTTGAATGCAGAATAATAATCTGTTGATAAGGAATTGTCTGAATAAATGAGAAATTGAGTGAAATAAAGAAAATCATTTTTCAATATTCCAAAAATATACAAGAATATATGAAGTGTCTGTTTTTTTACAATTATGTGTTTTCACTTATATATATAAAAAACTTATTCGTAGTTATTCTTACTAATCCATATAAGTACCAATATGTTTCTTCAATTTCAATCAAGAAAACTCTTTTTGAATAAAAGTTCACGCTAAAATCTACTCAACTTTATTTCTGCATTTATATTTCATCGTTGAACTTGATCTTTTGATTGATCTTTATGCAGTCATGATTATTATCGCTAAAATGCTATAATATTCAAAACTTATTTGCACTAAACTAATTTACACTAAAATAATTTCCACTAAACTTATTCGCACTATTTTCCACTAAACTAATTTGCACTAAACTGTAATCAAAATTTTTTTAATCACACGTGATCAGTAAAAAATTGTCACTTCTTAAAAAATGCAAGAAAAAATCATAAATTGCATGATAAACACTAGCGAATCTTGATGCGTTTGAATAATTATCTCATTATTTCTGATTTTACTTACTGATATTACTATCTGATTTTACATTTTAATTACTTTTTTTTGATTTAAATATAATATTAAAAATATCAGAAGTTATAAAAAGTTCATATTTAACTGAAAATACTAATTGCATATACATATCGTTTAAATATTGTGCATACTTTTCGCTTCTTATTATGGGTGAAACGCCAATTCAAATCCCAAATAATCTATCCCATGCTTTAAAATCCATTTTTTATCGCCGATCTGTTCGACAATATAAAGATGAACCTTTAAAACCTGAAGAAATTCAGACAATTATCCATGGTGCTATGAGGGCGCCTACTGCTGGTAATATGATGATGTATACTATTTTACAAGTTACTTCTAAAGAGAAAAAAGAAAAACTCGTAGTTACTTGTGATAATCAACCATTTATTGCAAAAGCTCCCTTAGTTTTAATATTCCTCGCAGATTTACAGCGGTTATATGATTATTATCAGTTTTGCGGGGTTCCAGAAGAATGTAAACTTAAAGGGCAGTTATTTCGAACTCCAAAAGAATCTGATCTTTTGTTAGCTTCTTGTGATGCCCTTGTTGCTGCACAAAATGCGGTGATTACTGCTGAAATGCTGGGAATTGGCTCGTGTTATATCGGTGATATTATGGAGAATATTGAAAAGCATCGTGAAATGTTTAATTTACCAAGATGGGTTTTTCCAATAACAATGCTATGTTTTGGTTATCCAAAATCTAATGTTGCTCCTGAAAATCGACAATTGGTGCCAAGATTTCCAGAAAAATACATCCATTTTCAAGATTCATATCGACATCTTAATGCAGCCGAATTTAAAGATATGTATAAATCATTTCAAAAAATGATGGCTGGCCAATTGCAACCTAAAGGGAAATGGCCAAATCTTGGGCAGTTAATGTACTGGCGGAAGACAGGATCTGATTTTTCAAAAGAAATGGAACGCTCGGTCAAGAAAATGTTAGAAGATTGGGTTGAACTAGAATAAAATTAATGTAAAGAAGTTAAAGAATTAAAAAAAAAAAAAAGTAGAGTTGATCAATAGAGTTGATCAATATTATGCCCAAATGAAAAAAAAAGAAAAGTTAAATTTTCAACGCGTCCAAACCAAGAATCCTTTTTCTGCTAAATCCTTTGATAAAAAGAACATTCCAATTAGGAACAATATATAACTGCATACTATTAGAAGGATTGTCAAGATTAATTGTTTATCATTTTTGTAATGTATTCTTTTTGGTTTTTGTGCTGTCTTTATATTTTTTCTAAGTAAAAGAGGAAAGAAAAATCCTGTTGTACATTGATATGCCAAGTATTCTTGTGGGTAATTCTTCATCATTTTTCGTTCTTCAAATAGAGAAATAATAACAAGAATTACAGAAAATAATGCCCAGGAAAGAATTTCACCTACTCGTATTCCTAGATCTCGTGAAATATATTGTCCAAATAGAGTAAAACTTAAGTTCAATCTTTCAAAAGGGATATATAAAGAAAAAGAGAATAGTATTAAAATTAAACCGAGATTTTGGGGATGTCGAATAAAACTGTATATTCCAGAAGTTGTTATAGGATGATTTTCAAGACGATCTCTTGCTAAAGAATAAATACCTGCAAAGAAAAGGAACATACCTATGAAAAAACTAATTAATTCACATGACAAGACAATTATAAGTAGAACTGGATAATTGTCTATTAATAACCATCCATTAACCCAATCACCAAATGGGGTATTAAAAAATAGTATCCAAGATGAATATGCTAAGGGAATCGCGTAAATCATAGGAATTAATATCCCAAAAATTACAGGGAGTATTATCCACAATTCTGTTATAAATATACTTATCTGTGTCATCCAATATTTTATTTTTAAAAGAAATTTTGTTTGTTTTTTCTGGGTTTTTTGAATTATTTTATTAATTTCTTTGCTATCATTTATTGTATTATTATTTTCTTTCTGTTTTTTTTTCCATTGTGTGTTTTCTTTTTCGTTATTGCTCGTTTTATTTTTCTCTTTATTGAATATGTTCTTTTCCTCAATGTTATCTTTAAATTCCATTTTTTATCTCCTTTTTTTTTTAATTATTATCAAAATAAACAATTTCTTCAAATTTTATTATAGAATTTTAAAATAATTCATAAATTTCAAAATGTATAGATTTTCTTGTCACAAAATGAAAAAAATAATCGCTAGAATGACCATATTAATAAACCTATTTTTGCCATAAACAATGAAAAATAATACATAGCGATTAAAAAGACAAGATAATTGCAAATTATCAAAAGTATTAGTAAGAATAACTGTTTATCATTTTTATAGCGGAATTTTCTTGATTTTTTGCTGTTTTTTTTATCTTTTTTATTTTTTTTAAATAAAATAGGAATAAAGAAGCTTGTTGAAGATTGATAAATTGAATAGTCTTGTGGATATGCTTTCATCATTTTTCTTTCTTCAATCAAAGAAATAATAACAAGAATCACAGAGAATAATGTCCAAGATAGAATTTCGCCAAAACGAATTCCAGGATCAGGAAAAATGGTTTGCCCAAATAATATTAAATTTATTGACTCATTCACGATAGGAACATCTAAAGTCAATGGAAATATCATTAAAATTAAACCAAAATTTTGAGGATGCCTAATCAAATGATAAATTCCTGATGTTGTTATCGAAATATTTCTACGACGATTTTTAGCTAAAATATAGACTCCTTTACAGAAAATAACTAAACCAATAATGAAAATTGATATTTCAAATAGAATAAAAATATGATATATAATAGGTATTCTTGGAAAACCAAACCAGACATTCACCCAATCCCCAAGTGGGCCATTTTGATCATTCATAAAAAGTTTCCAAGACGTATATGCTAATGGAATTAAATAAACCATAGGAATTAATATTCCAAAAATAATTGGCAGTAATATCCACAATTCCAAAAAAAATATTCCTAACTTAATCACTACATTTTGGAGTTTAAAAATAATTTTTCGGAGATTCTTCAATATAGAAAAGTTTTTTCTAGTTGTTTTTTCAATTTTCTTTTGATTTTTAATTATATCTTTATTTTCAATTGTTTCTTGATTTTCTCTTTCATCTTTTTCTCTTTCATCTTTTTCTTTTTTATCTTTTTTTATTTCTTTATTTTCTTTATTTTTTTTATTTTTTTTATTTTCTTGAATTATTGCATTTATTTCCATGATACTTCACTAATGTAAATTTTGTATTAAAATTAATAATCTTAAAAAAAGCGTTATTATAAAATAATTGAGGTATTCTTTTAGAACAAAAATTAAATTTTAAATACTTAATTATCTGAAGAATGTATTAGTAATTTTGAAATGACACAACCAATATTAACATCTTTTAAGGCCTTTAGATAAAATTTAGAAATCATAAATATTCAGAAATTTAATTAACTGGATGCTAATTGAATTTATATTTAAGATAGAGCAATGGATAAGTGCGAATAAGTTTTCAAGATTTTTCACCCCTTACATGCTGTGGAAGAATTAGAAAGTCGAAATATATTATGAAATTGATTAAAGAATAAAAAAAAAAGTTAAAATAGAAGACAA
Organism: Candidatus Harpocratesius sp.; assembly: GCF_054039255.1. Taxonomy (NCBI): domain Archaea; kingdom Promethearchaeati; phylum Promethearchaeota; class Promethearchaeia; order Promethearchaeales; family Promethearchaeaceae; genus Candidatus Harpocratesius; species Candidatus Harpocratesius sp. The sequence continues at coordinate 11,259 of NZ_JBPLBG010000018.1, read as the reverse complement.
CAGATGACTTTTGTAGATTTAAATATAAATATATTTTGAAATTTCTTAATAAATTATTATATTTTAAAAAATCACGCTATGCTTTTAAAAGAATTATCTATTTTAATAAAAATTAATAATATTTAAAAGAACTAGTAAAAAAATAACTCTAATATAAATTACTCAAAAATGGAGCAATCACAAATGGAAAATTCAAAAACAGAACATTCAGATATGGATCATTCGAAAATGGATCATTCATCTCATCATAAAAAAATGATAAAAGATTTTAAACGCCGTTTTATTATTGCAACAATCACAACAATACCTATTTTAGTATTATCACCAACAATACAATCATGGATTGGGTATGAACTAAAATTTACAGGTATAGAAATTATACTTCTATTCCTTTCATCTTTTATTTATTTTTATGGAGGATGGCCATTTTTAAAAGGAATCGTAAGCGAAATTAAGAAGAAATTACCTGGAATGATGACATTAATTGCAGTTGCCATTTCTATCGCTTATGTATATAGTATTGCAATAATTTTTGGATTAAAAGGAAACCCTTTTTTCTGGGAATTAGCAACACTTATTGATATCATGCTTTTAGGTCATTGGATTGAGATGCGTTCAATTTTAGGAGCATCAAGAGCATTAGAAAAACTTGTACAATTATTACCACAAGAAGCTCATCTCATTGTTGATGACAAAATTGTTGAAGTACACCTTTCAGAATTAAAAAAAGGAGCCAGAATTCTTATCAAACCTGGTGAAAAAATTCCGTCAGATGGAACTATTGTAAAAGGTAGCAGCTATATTAATGAATCTATGCTAACAGGTGAATCAGTTCCAATAAAAAAACATGTAAAAGATTCAGTAATTGGTGGTTCAGTGAATGGAGATAGCTCTCTTGAAATGATAGTTGAAAGAACAGGAGAAGAATCATATTTATCAAAAGTCATTAATTTAGTTAGAGATGCTCAAGCATCAAAATCAAAAACACAAGCATTAGTAGATAAAGCAGCTTTCGTCCTAACTGTTGTATCAATCTCAGTAGGATTATTTACATTAATATACTGGATAATTGCAGGTCCATCCATAAGTTTTGCAATTGAACGAATGGCAACTGTAATGGTTATCACTTGTCCACATGCTCTGGGTTTAGCTATTCCTCTAGTCATTGCAGTTTCTACTGCAGAATCCGCAAAAAATGGCCTATTAATTCGTAATAGAACTGCTTTTGAAAATGCTAGAAAAATCGATACAATTTTATTTGATAAGACTGGAACATTGACAGAAGGAAAATTTGGTGTCAGTAAAGCTATTTCTTTATCTCCAAATTATACAGAAAATCAAATCATAACTTATGCAGCATCTTTGGAACAAAATTCAGAACATCCAATTGCTCAAGGTATTCTAAATTACGCAAAAAGCAAAAAATTACAAATTTCCCAAGTTAACAATTTTCAAGCTATAAAAGGAAAAGGAATTAAAGGAAATGTAGAAACAAAAGAATTTATTATTGCTAGTCCGGGATACCTTAGAGAACTTAATATTTCATTTCCTGAGCAATATCTAAAAGCAGAAAATGAAACTGTGGTCTTTTTAATCGAGAATGAAAAAGATCTTTTAGGAATGATTAGTTTAGCAGATAAAATTAGAAAAGAATCATTTGAAGCTATTGCACAATTGAAAAAAATGGGTGTGAAATGCTGGATGGTAACAGGTGACAATGAAAAAACTGCAAAAGCAGTAGCTCAAGTGTTAGAATTAGATGGATATTATGCAGAAGTACTTCCTCATGAAAAACTTGAAAAAGTTAAAGAGCGACAAGAAAAAGGAGAATTTGTTGCTATGACTGGTGATGGAATAAATGATGCTCCTGCATTGGCTCAAGCTAATGTAGGTATTGCAATTGGCTCAGGAACAGACATCGCTGCAGAAACAGCAGATATAATTCTTGTTAATAGTAATCCTAAAGATGTGTCTTCATTGATTAAATTTGGAAGAGCTACTTATCGCAAAATGATACAAAATCTGGCATGGGCAACTGGATATAATGTTTTTGCAATTCCATTAGCAGCAGGTGCTCTATATTCATTTGGTTTAATTATTTCACCAGCAATAGGTGCGATTTTTATGTCATTAAGCACAATAGTCGTTTCGATTAATGCGAGACTTCTAAAACTTGAAAAATAATTTTTTTTATATTTTTTTTTATAAAATTGAACCATATTCATATTTTTCAGGGTTTTTTGAAAAACGAAGTTTACATTTTTCTGAACAAAAATAATAATCTCGATTTTCATAAACAGCAGAACTATTTATATTCTGGGAATTAACTAACATTAAACATACTGGATCAATAAACCAACCATCCGGAGCATTTTGAACTGTTAATTTACCATCTTCAAGCCAGAGAATTCGATCAGCTAAATTTTTAATTCTGCTATCATGAGTTACAATAACAACCGTTTTTCCTTGTTCTTTAGCAATTTTTCTTAAAAGTTCGATAATTTTATAGCCAGACTTTGAATCTAAATTAGCTGTTGGTTCATCAGCTAAGATTATTGATGGATTATTTACTAATGCTCGGGCAATTGAAACTCTTTGTTGTTCACCCCCACTAAGCTTTGAGGGTCTATGGTTTATTCTTTCTTCTAAACCCATTTTCTTTAATATTGCTAAAGCAATAGGTTTATTTCGTTTATATGATACTCCAGAAAGTTTCAATGCAAATTGAATATTCTCCAATGCAGTAAATGAAGATATTAAATTAGGTGTTTGATAAATAAATCCAAAAGTGGATAGTCTCAATCTTGAAAGTTCTCTATTTTTCAAATTATTTATTAATTTGTTATTTATGTATATTTCACCTGATGTTGGCTTCATTAGTGCTCCAATAATTTGAAGTAAGGTTGTTTTCCCTGCTCCAGACGGACCCATTATTAGAACAATCTCTTCTTTTTCAATATGAAGTGATACATCTTTTAAGGCATTGATTGAATATTTTCCAGTTCCATATTTTTTATTCAATTCTTGCAATTCGATTGAAATATTCTCTGTTTTCAAATCTTTTAACTTGCTTTTCTCCATTTTTTAATCATTTTCATTTTGTTTGTTATTTAAACACTAATGTTACTTAAACACTAATGCTGGATCAATTGATATTAAACGGCTTATCGGAATTAAAGACGAAATTATCCCTGTTATAATAAATACTGGAAATCCAATTATTATCATATCTTTTGAAATAAGCACATAGAATTCAGGTACATATTCTTGAATTAAAGAAGTTAAAGGTATAGAAAGTAACGCTCCAAGAGTATATCCAATTAACGAGATTATTAAAGATTGAGACAAAACAATTTTATATAATTTAAAATTTGTAGCCCCCATCGCTTTAATAATTCCATATTCTTTACTTTTTTCTTGTGTTAGCATAAAAATTAATAATCCATTAATTAATATTCCTACTAAAAGGGAGAAAGCACTTAAAACATAGATTATTGAGATGAACCCCCCCAAAACTTCATTTTTATAAGCTTTTGCTATTGTAGGACTATCTTGAACATTGACATCAGGTATTTTTTCTTTGATTTCCCCAATTGTTTTATCAAAATCTACATTATTTTCTAATTTTATAAGAAATCCATTTGTCAAATTTGGAGGAAGAAGTTTGCTGGCATCTTCATAACTAAGAAAAACCATATAACCAACCATTATATTTCCTTCATCTGAGATTCCAACAATTTTTAGAGAGATTGATTGAAGAGACATATTATCTCCAATTTTTAATCCACTGACTTTACTGAAAGTTTTATCTATTATTATTTCATTTCTTCCCGGTTCAGTTTTTCCTTCAATAACTTTCCAAGGTTTTCCAAGTGTTCCACTAGTATTATAACCATTTAGAAATAGTAGTATATCAGAATCACTAACTTTATATGTTACTGCTGTTCTAATCAAAGGAGTACTTTCTTTAATATCTTCAATCTCATTAAGGCTTTTCCCAATAGAGATCGGTAAAATTGATGGACTATGAACAGAACCAGATGTACCTTCTTGTGTTACCCATAAATCAGCACCTGTCTTGTATATCATGGATTCCATGATATAATCCATACCGTTATAAACTCCATAAATTGTAAACACAAGAAAAACACTTATCATGACACCGCTGATACTTAAAATTGTTTTTGTCTTTTGATGAAAAAGATTAGATTTTGCTAATGAAACCAAAGTGATAACTCCTTATTTTTAATTATAAATTATCTAAGTTATATAAAAAAAAGATTATTATTTTTTAAAAAGACAAATTAAAAAATAATTTATAGGAATAATAACAAAATTACAAATTTATTATATTGTCGCACCAATCATATAAATAATCAAAATTCGTTGATAAATATTTCAAAAATGGTCTCAAAAAGCAGCAGTGGTTAATATTGGGGACTTTTTTAAGTAAAATTATGTTTAACAAGAAAAATTTTAAAAATTATATACATATAATGCTATAATTTTATGGAATACAATATTTAGAATTTAATAGAGAAAACTTATTCGCACTAAATAAAATTTTGATTGAATATTAGAATATAGTAAAAAGAAAATGAAAAAGAAAATGAAAAAGAAAAGGAAAAAGAAAATGAAAAAGAAAAAAAATTCATCTATATTTTACCAAAATAGTAGTGTTTTTTTATCGGTTTTTTCACATGCCATACGCATTTAACCCCTTCATGGCATGTTACCAAGTCTCCAGGTTGAAATTCAATTTTATCATTCCCAGAAACAATTTCTGCTTCACCTTCTAAAACATAAAAGGTTTCAGGGCTATCATATTCCCAATCAAATTCAGAAACTTCTTTGGTCCAAATTCCCCAGTTATTTACGCCAAGTTTCTTTAATTCTTCCTCAGTTGGTCTGCGTTTTTCAAATTTTACCATTATTCTTCACCTTCAAATTATTATCATTCAATTTTGATTTTCAAATTAGAGCGGTCAAATTTATGATTTATGCTTTTTGATATATGATTTATGATTTTTGATTTTTGATTTAGATTTTTGATTTTTGATTTTTGATATTTGATTTTATTTTTAAACTTTTGATTTTTATTTCTTAATTTTTGATTGTACATTTAAAAAAAAAGATCAATTTATCATAGAATAAATAGAGGCTTTAAATCTGCTTTCGTAGAGTCTTTACTTTAATTATCGGGATGTCAGTTTGTTCCAAAAGAGGTATTAAATGCTGCTTTTCAGCACTATTTAAACCTTTCCAATCAATTACCCATGCATCGATAGGTTCTATCGTCTGTTTTGCAAGATGTTGAATCATTTGTTTATCAACTGCCATAATTTTATATTTTGGAACAGTATGGGCAAATCCATAACCTTTTGGAATAATTGGCTGAAAACTGGGCATATAATGAGACCCTCCAAAACCAATCATTACTTTAATATTTTGTTTATTCAGTAAAGAAGAATGAGATAAATCAGATATTTGAGCAGGAATGTGAATGTAGTGATTTTGGGCAATTTGACATCCTGTTTGTATTATGCTTTCTGCTACAATTTTAGCGCCTACAGCATCTTTCCATCCTGTTTCGGTGCTTCCCAATTCTATAAATCCACTTGGTTGAAGAAATTCAGTTGGTCCATGATGATCAACTTCATGATCTACAGGTACTGCATAATTAGGAGTGGTTTCAACAAAATGAAGTAAACTTTTGTATAAATAATGCATTAAAATTCCACTTCCTTTCGAAACATGGCGTGGTGTTCCACCAAATGAATTGTCATCATTGATATTTCCTGTGGTATGGCATAGCAATGCCTTTCTTTCACTTGCAGATCGGTGTCGGCTAGCATAAATCAATATATCTCCATGAATTTGATTAGATTTTGCAACTTCATCCAAAGTAATAAATTCATGTTCAATCTCGATTAAATTAAACCTAACTAATGCCGTCTTTGGCTTTAAATCTGATTTTGTAAATTTAGGCACATAGAAAAATTGACGTTTAACCAAATCAGAATCCCAAGGCTCTAAATCTAGCTGTTGTTTGAATGGAAACTCAGATAAAAGATGATGCTGGATATTTATTGACGCAATATCTTCTGTGGTTGTTAAAATTGTGATATCTAAAAGTTTCATAATATTCACTTAAAATGAAAATAATTTTTGAAGTACTTTTACCATCGCATTTGATTAAAGAAATAAAAATTATTCCGACTTTTAACTATTTTTTCTTATCTTTTTCAGCAGCTTCCCTTATCATTCGTTGTAACTCTTCAATTGAATCTGGAATCGATTTAGGTGTTTTTTTTGATTCAGATATTTTAGAACTTGAAGAATTTTCTATTGTCGTGTTTAGTACTGTTGATGTTTTTGACGTTGTTAATGTTTTTGACATTGTTAATGTTTTTGATGTTGTTGATGATTTTGACATTGTTGATGCTGATAATTTTTGAATCTGTGCAGCTGGGTTCATTTTTTCTTCTAAACTTGGTTGAGTGGTTTTAGAATATGAAGATTTCTGTAAATCTGAATCAGAAAGTGTGGATTTTCCATGCATTGATGATAACAAGTTTTGGATTTCAGATAAGGCTGATTGCTCATGTTTTTCTTTCTTTTGTTGCGAATATTGACTTTTTATTTCTGCCTCTTTTTGTAAATGTGCAGAATGTTCATATTTTGAAATTGAATTGGTAAATTCTTTTTCTTTTTGATGAGCTAAATAAATACATTCCTGCATATTAATATTCCAGCCTAAATTAACAAAATTAAGATCTGCTTCTTCATAAAGATCAATTGCAACGTGAAACTCATTTCGATTAAGATGGGTTTGAGCCTGCTTCAATAATGATAAAGTTTCATAAGCAAGTGAGATTTCCTGCTTCACATGGTTTTGAAAATCATTTAAAATCTTGTATTTTCGATCTTTACTCCTTAAAAGTTTGTCTGCTTGCTCATCCAAATAGGATTGTATTTTTTGTTTAAATCTCTCAATTTCTTCTTTTTGCTCAGCTTTTAATTTAGCTTTTAAATCTTGAGCCTTTTTTTGGTCTTGAACCATAGAAACAAAATCATAAATAAAAGATAAGTGTTTGTCCCAGTTCTGGGCTTGTAATAAGGATTTTACTTTTTTTAGCTGCAGAATAGCCTCTGCAAGTTGATTCTTTTCTGCTTTTGATTCGACTTCAGAAAGCATATTAAAGATTTTTTCTTTTTGATTATTCAAATCTTCTTGTTTTGCTTGAATCTCGGTTTTTGAATGTTTTTCTAATTGATATTGCTGTAATTCGTTTGTGATTCCGTGAATAATTGAATCTTCAAAGTTTCTTCTCTCCAAATTGCGCTTAAACATCTGATCATATTGTTCTTGCTTGTTATGGATAAATTCTTCTCGGATTTGACGAATTTTCACTAATCGATCTGTCATTATTGCAATTTGCTCTTCCCATCCTGCCTCGATTAATATTTTAATTGATTCCTCATAGGCTTCAATTGCTTCGTCAAATAAATCTGAAAGAACTAAGCCTTCTCCTTGACTAATTAAAGAAAATGCATGATATTTCTGGTCGGCTTGTTGTTGTAAATATTTTTTTAACTCGTTAATTCTTTCTTCTCGAATAGTGGATTCTTGTTCAATATATTTAAGTAAATCCTCTGTTTGAGTAATAGAATGATGACATGGTGATATTGATGAAAATTGTGTTAATTGGGAAGATGAATACTCTGATTTTTTCAAATTCTGTAAAATAATATTCGGATTTAATTCAATTACTAAAGATAAATCTTTTAATTGCTGGAGATCGCTTAATTCTTGAATATGATGTTCTATTTTTTGCCGTAGTTCTGCCCAATCTAGTGAATTTAGTGCTAAAATTGCTCGATTATAATATCCTATCGCTTGTGCATATTGTTCATTAATTATTTTTAAATTTGCAGTATCTAAAAGTTCAAAAACAGTATTCTCTAATTCTTCTTGCTCTTCTAGCTTAGCCTTGTAAATTTGATGGGCGTTTAATTCTTGATTAAAATCATCACCAATAAATGAAATTGCGACCTCTTTTGATGTATTTAAACTATCGGTCATTATCTGAACGAATTCTGTATTTATTCGCATTAAATCGAAATCACTTGGATTTCCACCCAATCGAAATTTGGTGCGTTGCTTTTCTTTTAAGATTAACATCCAAGCATAAAGAACAAGAACTTGGTCTGCCCATCCAAGTAATTTATTCATCTTTCCGATTGCTTTATAGAGAGCTGAAATTGCACCTTCATAATCATATGTCTTTTCTAAAGAATGAATAAGATCAATATATTTAAGAACAGTATCCTGCTTTTTCTTTTGAGTTTCTTGAAATTTTTCAAAACTATCAAGTAATTCTTGAGCATTTAATTCTAAATCATGCTGTCGTTTAGAATAAAACTCTTCAAACTGTTTTTGTGTAAAATTTTTAAGATCCAAACCCCATTTTTTTAAAAGAGAAGGTTCAATTATTTTAGAATTCTTAGGATGAATAAAAGGGGTTGCAATTTGAGTTTTTGATGAATTTTGTGATTTGTCTGGTTGTTCGACTTTTAAAGAAGATATATTCTTTGCTGATTCATTTATATTACCTAAATTTTTAGAAGTCTGGCTATTTACTGATTCAGAAAGTGTATCAGGTATTGGTTCTCCTTTCTCGATAAATGAAAACATCGTCTGTAATTCAGATAAATTAATCATTTCTTCTTCGTGCATTTGAGTTTTATTGTCCATATCTGAAACTTTTGCAAAAGTGGGTAAAAATTCATCTGAATCTGTCTCAGATATTGTTCTTCTTGCTGTTTTTCTTTTATTTCTGTCTGATGGAATGTAATCAGTTTGATCTGTTTGCGTAAATGTAGGTTGATATTGATCATTTTTAAATGAAGTTCGATGGGAATAAGGAATTCTGGTCTTGCTTGTTTCTGTAAAATCCAGTTGATTAGTTTGAGCAAATGTTGGAACATATGGTTTATACATTTCATTATTTTCTTTGGCTTTTTGAGAAGATGAAATAGGTGAATAATCAATTTGATCTGTTGTTAAAAAAGTAGGTTTGTAACCTCCTGGTAAATTTTCTCCCACTTGTGATGAATAAGGTGAATTCAAACTTGTAGGAACATAATCAGGTTGTCCGGTCGAGAGGAAGCTTGGTTTATAGGTTTGTTCTTGATCTTGTAAATTATATCCCATATTTTGAAGTTTTTGCGCCATTATTTGAATTACTTTATATATATTTGTAATTTTAGTTGAATCATACTGTGCTTGAGTTAAATGAGAATATGCATATAAAATTGATTTATAAGCCCGATAAAGATATCCCTGATTCATCAAATCCTCTGAATTTGCAAGTGCTTTTAATCCCAATTTTATCAATTGTGTCCGCTCTTTACCAAAAACTGGTGGAGGTCGAAGGAAACTTGGAAATGATTTATTTGGTACTTGATTATCAAGTGGGGATCTATTTAACGATTGATTAGATTCAGAATATTCACCTGATGCAGTTAAGTTTTTCTCAATCATTTTCTCTAAATTTTCAATTCTTTTCTCGATCATTGCCAGTGCTTGCTGTTTTTCAGACCCCAATGTTGTCGATTGCTCAAAAATTTGAAAGGCATTATGTAAATTGATTAATGCGGCGTTATAATTATAATTGTTAATATTTTCTTCTGCTTCCTCAATAAGATTAAAAGCTGTGTCTAGATTATCATCTTCACTCGACATTACTCTTTCTTCCCTTCCCCATATTAAATAGGTCCCCAAATATATTAAATCATACCTTCCAAAATTTGTATCTACCTAATCATCACATAATATCGATTGAAATTCTAATTTTTCTAAGATTCACTCATCTACAAACTTATTCGCTCATTTTTTCTCTTCATCAAAATTATTGTTTATCAAACTTATTCGCACTAAAATCATAACCTAACTTTTTTAAATCCCAAATTTTGCATGGCACTCATTTTTCATTATAAAATTTCTGCCTCTGCATCTAATTCCACTAATTTAACCATAACCCTTTTTAAGTAAATCCAATAATTCAATAATAGAGTAACAAATTTATTTAGGATCTCACCTCATATCACTTATTATAGAAAATTGGAATTTGCATCTTATTAGGAGTACTAACAAATGAGCACATATAAATTAAAAATTCTTTTGTGTGGCCCGGCAGCTGTTGGGAAAACAAGTCTTATTCATAGGTTTATTAAATCTAAATTTGAACGCGATTATAAACTAACAGTAGGTGTTGACATCCTTACAAAAAATGTTGAATATGCCGCTGGAAAGACCGCTACTTTGAGTATTTGGGATATTGGCGGTCAAGAGCGTTTTTCATTCATCAGAACAACGTTTTACAAGGGTGCTTCTGGTGCTTTACTAGTATTTGATTTATCTCGTAGTTCAACTTTTGGTTCTATTAAAAATTGGCGGGCAGAAGTCAATCAATTCGCAGGAGATATACCTTTTGTTTTGATAGGCAATAAGTTAGATCTAATTCCTGAGGTTGGTGAAGTGATTGATAGGGATGAGTGCCGTGATTATGCAGAGGATGAAGGTTCTATCTATATTGAGACGAGTGCAAAAGATGGGACAAATGTTGATGAGGCTTTTATTGAATTGACTCGTTTAATAGTTGCAAAAAGTGAGGGTAAATAAATAAGTCAATAATTTTAGTATATTTTGCTACAAACTGCGATAAGATAATATTGGACTTTTTATGAGGCATGATATTAGATTTATCAATGATATAATTTTTTTTATTAATCAGTTTTTAAGGTTATGATTTATTTTGTAAGGAATTGGTTTTTTTTTTTGTAAAGACCACACATTTTCTTTTGTATTTTCTTACATTTTTCGGATTTTCTTACATATTTCGGACTTTTTTGCATTTTATTTTCAATGTATGCGTTCAACTTTGATTGTTACATAGTTAGGTTAGTTTTCTAAATATTAGTGTCATTTTTATTTTTTGATAAAGATTATTTTTTTATCATCTTTTATAGTATTTTTTAGAGTTTTAGTTAATTATTTTTTAAAATTAAAAGAGGATTGAATAGATAGTGCATTAAATAATAAATAAAGCTGAAATATTTTTTTTAATTTTAATTGAGTGTATTTTAAGATCTTAGAATTATAAGTTTTTTCGCTTTTTTGCCAATTCAGCCTCCCACTTCCGCCGCCTATCCCAAAAAGTTTTTTGTCGGTCATTTAAGCCCGGGAGAAGGAGA
>NZ_JBPLBG010000017.1:0-22085 GCF_054039255.1 Candidatus Harpocratesius sp. | reverse complement strand
TCATTAAGTTAAGGGATCTTACATATTTGTTTACCTCCTACCAAATTTACTTTACTTGAATTGCACCTCATGAATGCGCCCTTTTAAAAAGAATGCGATAAACTAAACTTTTTGAATCGCTCCGTCTAGGTCGTTTAAAGCTTCGATTGTGGCGTATGGGGATTATTTCGGCTTGAATCCAACGTGAAAGTCTTTGATATATTATTTTAAGATCAAGATTAGGGAGAAGCATTAATTCAATTACATGATTCTGAACCGCAGTGATCAAATTAGCAATACTCACTTGATATTCATATTTCCTATTTTTGGCTTCCTTTTTTGTTTTTACAAGCTTGTCCTCTTCTTTTTTTAACATTTCACAAAATGAAAATAAGAATATCCATGAATAAAAATCTTGTAGAATGAACTGAAGGTTGTTTGAAGAAGATTTTCCAATCGACATGAAGACTTTGAGAAAGCTGAAGCTAACTTCTACCCGCCATCGTTTGAAATAGAGCTCTTTGAAGCACTTTGTAGGATAAATTTTCTCATCAAACAAATTTGTAATTAAAACTTCAGTCTCTCCTGTAGAGAGTGTAACCTTGACAGCTCGTAAATTTAGAATTTAATAGGTTATTCTTTTCAACATATGCTTTTTGGGAACGTGGGCACTTAAATTCAAGAATAGAATCGTCTTTTTGGCTATTTGCGAAATCTACAATAACTTTAAATGTAGCAGAAGTCTTGGAACGTATGCAAAAGTTTAGAGTGTTTGCAATGAGCAATGCAAACATGCTAAAATCTATGAACAGTCTCTCAAAAATTAGAATAGGATTTAGGAAATAGTCTGTTAAAGGTCCATTTTTAATGAAAGGAATATGCTTTTCAAAGAAAGGCTTTTTTCTGCTTCAACTTTTCCAAATGAAACATTTAGCGGAAGATTGTTAAGAAAATCATAAAGGAAGACCGCATTCCCTTGCAATACTCCTTCTTTTTGGTTTTTTGACCGAATTCTAGAGAACAATGGCTCAGTTTTTTCAGTAGCGGGTATTGTAAATCGACTTCCATCTATTGCTAGAAGCGTGTGTCTTTTCCATGTGTTGACCTTGTATTTATTTTCAAGATTTTGGTAAAACAGCGTGTTTGAATAATTTAATAAGTCAACAAAAACCTGATGATTAATCTTTTTTCTAGCTTGAATAAATGCGCTAGAAGTTGGAATCACATCTAAATCGTTAGGAAATAATTTTTCATAACCTAAATTAAGGCGTGAAGTAATTGAATGCTCTGGTTTATTCAATAATAACCCAATCATTCTATCAAATGGCAATTTCCTGTTTCTTGTGAAATCCTTAAAATTCGTTTTATTTTTTTCACACAGTGAAGGCTCAATGATTTTATTCTTAATATTTTGAATATAATTGATATTATTATTATGTTCTATGCAAATATTCATAATTTATACACCTTTAATTCGTTAATTTCAATTCCGTAGGCTGGAAAATAACGATTTTTTTAAGTGCATAACAGGAATTTTTTTTAGAATATAAAGATATCGATTTTCGTCTTAGAATAGGCAGAATTAATGAGCAATCTCGATTATATGTGGTAAATATTTAAAAATATCAAAAATTTTTATGTTGAATATTAATGTTGTTTGAGAAATCTCGTCTATCCTTAAATAAATTATTGTATTTTTTTGTCGATTTGTGTCTAACTTAATGACATTGCTCATTGGATACCATCATGTAGCACTCAGGGAATCAAAAATCCCTTTTAAGGTTCAAATTGCAGATTGGCTTCTAGATCTTGGACTTAATATCAAAGTATGTGTAGTTGATCGGGAATATTATCGATACTATGTATTGAAATCATTCAAACAACGAAACATTGAGGTCATCACTCCTGCAAAAAATTATCACCAAATTAAAAACTGTAAAAAAGAAATCTTAAATGCAAATCGTGGCAGAATTCAGCAATATAGCCTCGGTTCTAAAACAAAAAAGAAACAAAGACGGAAAATAATGCGCTGCTAGGCACTCCTCTATGCTCGAGGAAATCAATCGTTAGCAACGATTAAAAAGGACTATCGGAAAGGACAATTAAGTTTGAAGGAAGCATCTAACCAAATTTATGCGTTGATCACCACTACCGCCCCTCAATATCATTCAACCTCATTCGTGTATACCATCAAACGATATTACAAAATGAGATGGCAAATTGAGACGGCATTTCGGGATGTAGATGAACATAAAGGAATATGGCGGTCCAATGATGATGGAACACGCTTATTTGTTGAAATGGGAAAATATTTATTGTTCAATTTCTGGCAGATTGAACGCAATGAGATAGGCTCCAAACACCAAATGACATTTCAAGAATATCGAGATTGGCAAATTGATGAATTATCTGGCACGATCAACCTCTAATTAATATTAGTGAGAATTAATCAGCGAATGGGGAGAAGAAAATGCAAAAAAGGTTATTTCATTGGGAATTGATAAAAAAAAGTACAATTGCACAACGCTTTCTAAATATCTTTCTTTTTCCGATCTTGAAATTTTTATTCCTAATTTGAAGAAACACTGAAAAAAAGATATTTTTAGAATTCTAAAATAAAAATCTGATTGCAAAGCATTCTTTATTAAATTGCATTAAATTTTCGCAAATAATAATATAAAAATCCCTTGATAATATCAAAGAAAAGCAGAAGTTTTCGCACATTTGATTTTCCAAAGCAACGTCCATGTAAATGAATGGGTACTTCTTCGATCTTAAAGTTGTAAATCGCTCCCAGCATTAATAATTCGGTAGTAAATGCCATATCGAAAAATCGAATCTGTTTAAAAATCCTTTTTGTTTTCCTATGAAAAGCGCGAAAACCTCCTTGATTGTTTCGCACTGATTGGTGAAAAAATATTTTTAGGAAAATTTGAATAAAACTTTCACCTGCACGATTTAAAAACGGAATGGGATAATAATATTCACCTTTATATCGTGATCCTATAACAATATCAACATCATTCTTTATAATAGATCGACAAAAGGTTGGAATATCTTTAGGGTCATGTTGACCATCACCATCAATAGTTATGAAGATATCACCTCTTGCTATTTTTAATCCATCTAAAATTGTACGACCGTATCCTTGATTATTTTTATGATAGATAAAACGAATATCCCTTCTTTCCAAAAGTTTTTCGACAGTTCCATCTTTAGAACCATCATCCACAATAATTATTTCATAATTTGCTAATTTTAAATTGTGAATTTTCTCAATAATTGGAATAATTGTGTTAGATTCATTATAACAAGGAATTATTATTGAAATAAAAGTTGATGGATAAAGTCCACTGGATTTAAATGCAGGGAGTGAAGTATTTTTTATTACATTATTTATAATCTCAGTGTTAACTATTGTATTACTAATCATTTTTTTTCATTAGATTTTTATTAATAATTTTTAAAGAATTTTATAATATATATTTTTACGCATTTTAAGAGGTTATAGCAACTTCGCTTATTTCAATCAAATTCTATTTTTTGCAGCCATATTTCCAACAAAAACCCGTCTATCCCACCAATATTTGAGTCGGCATTTTCAAGAACTTGAAATCGGGCGAAAATGTCCTATTTCGATCATTTATCATTGACATTTGATGCATTTCGATATTTTATTTGTCAAACTGTAGTTCGACTAAATTGAAATTGGGGCGGATTAGGGGTTTTGGAGTAATTTATGCAAGATTTTCGAAATCTTATCAATTTTTAGAATGTTGCTAGAACCTCTTAATAATCTGATTTTTTTATTTTACACCTTTAGGTTAAGTGTTATTACCATTAATACAATTATTGAGAATTTCCAAATTCCCATGACCGACAAAAATCAATTAATTGATATCTTATTTTTAAAATTTTTTTATTGTTTTGTATGTTACATTTAGTATCATGACACTAACGTGTAAAATTGATTCACTTCCATCTGATGGATTACAACTTCCCCTAAAAATTACTATTGGATCAAAGGAAATAACTGATACAGTTACAATATGCATCCCAAACGAAAGTAAAGATGAAAAAATACATATATTAGCGAAAAATGGACACAATACTGGTGTAAAAGGCTCGCCACAACAAATTGTATGCTTAACCTGTGGAAAATCCTTTTATCTTCATACAAGTCGATTCTTTAAAGACATGAAAAACGATATTCGATCAATAATAAGTCAATCATTAAAAAGAGGGCGTTTAAATGCGAAATCATTGTCAAAAAGATTGCAAATGAAGAAATCTACCATTTCTCGACTTTTTTACAATTTATAACCCTCATATCAAAATCAGTTAAACATAGAAAAATCTTCAAAAATAAGCGTCGACGGAGTAATTGCTTATTTATTGATGAGACTTTTTTAAAAATTGGTAAAAAAACATGGTATTTGATTGTAGTTGTAAGTGGTAATAATAAAATTATGGCGGTAGAATTAATAAAAAAGCGTACGAGAGAAAAAATACTTGAAATTGTGAAAGATTGTGCAGATCGATTATTATATGGTCTGCAACTCTTAATTTCCGATGGTTTTAGAGTCTATATGAGTGTAGCAAGGGCATTGAAAGTAAATCTCACTCATGTAAGGCATATTCATAAACCTCCTTATGGCAGAATTATAATTGAAATTTATTCATATACTGAATTTGAAGTTTCCAAAACTATATTTAAAACTACAAATGAGATCACTGCCAAGTATGGCTGGTTTATCGGACAAATAAAAACAACTAAAGAAAGTATAGGTAAAAAAAAACGGGGACGAAAAAGAGGAGGAAAGAACCGCCCTAAGCATATTATTGAAGCTGAAAAGAAGGAAAAAGCGAAGAATTCCAAACATCGCGGACGGCCACCAGGAAAATCAACCAATAAGGACTGGGACGTGCATGTCTTCAATCATGATAAGAAAAGAGGTCGGATTATTGCTCTTGGGGGAAGTGTATCAGTGGCATCGGCCGCAATGAACATAATCCTCAAGTAATTTTAAAATATGTACATTACCTCCAACCTCGTGGAAAAAGAGTATAGTGTCCTTAAAAAACTTATTAATTTTCGAGGAAGAAGATCTGTCGAAATGTGGGATGATTTATTATTTTCTTATTTTGTAATTCGTGATGAGCCGAAAATATTAGATAAAATTCTTGAAGATTGTGATATCTCTTTCAAAATGGTATCTAAAAGCATTCCAGCCTTAGTAACGTTTCAGGTGAGTTCTGTATGAAATAGAAAAAAAGACAAAAATGAGAATCATGGGAAATTGGAAAATCTCATTGTTTTGAATAAATGTGGTTACTTTTCTTTCGAAATTATTCATTTTTCGAATCGCACTTTTTTTACAATGTTATAACTTTATAGTCAAAAATTTTTGAATTGCTATATTTCTTTTCTCTAAAATCAATTTGATTATTTTCGAAAAATTTACGTATTTCATTTATTGCATCTAAAATATCAAAATCTGGTTTAAAATGAAAAACTGTTGAAATTTTATCAAAATTGACGCGATATGATCTATTATCCTCTTTATCATTATTATGAAATATTTCAATCGAGTCTTTAAACACTTCTCTAAAATATATTCCTAAATCTTTAATTTGACAATTTAAATGATTCGAACCAACATTAAAAATTTCTCCTGAAAATTCTTCAAATTTATCTGTCTCTAAAACAATTTTAATGCATTTTCCTATATCTTTAACGTGAATGAATGGTCTCCATTGTTCTCCATCAAATAATGTTATCCTTTTTTCGACAATTGCTAGCGCGCTAAGTAAATTAATGGCCAAATCAAATCTCATTCTTGATGATAATCCAAACACTGTTCCGAATCTAAGAATGATTGGATGAAAATTCATATCAGCTAATTTTAATAATATTTTTTCAGCTTCAACTTTAGATTCTGCATATAGAGAAACTGGATTTAGTCCAGATTTTTCTGTTAAAATTGCATCTGTGTAAAAACCATATACACTACATGTTGATGCAAAAATTAATTTCTGAATTCCAAAATACTTTGCTAGAATTCCTAATACTTTGACACCTTGTATATTGATTTTTACAGTTAAATCTGGATCAATTTTACATGCTGGATCACCCACGATTGAAGCCAAATGTATGATTTTATCAATATTATTAAAGGAACGGATTAATGTTGGGATATGTAAAAAATCACCTTGAATGAGTTCAAAATTTTCTTTCTCTATAAGATTTCTAATAGGTTCAATTCCAAAGGTTAAATTGTCTAAAATTCTCAATTTATAATTATCAACTAAAAGCTGACATAAATGGGAACCTATGTATCCTGCTCCTCCGATGATTAAAATTTTCTTTTCGTCTTTTGAATAGTTGATTTTGATTTCTTCTTTTTTTTTATAATCAATTAATTCATTGAAAGATAGATGAAGAAGTTTTATAAATTCATTATCTGAATTTAGGACAGGAAGATAATTTATTTTTTTATTTATCATGAAATTAACTAATTTGTTTTCATCAATTTGATCATTAAAAACATAAAAATTTTGATTTTGTATAATAGATTTTAATGGAATTTCCAAATTTTCGTTTTCTATGAAATAATTTTTTAATAAATCATTATCAATAAAGCCAGAAAACTCATTTAAGCTATTTTTTAATATTATTACGTTTATAAATGAATTATACATATCCTTTAAAACTTCATTCAATCTTTCATTTTCGTTATAAATTTTAATTTTTTTTTCCACTTCAATAGATATTTTCATATTTATCTCACATCTCATCATACCAAAAAGATCTTATTTTATTTACTATATATTCAAAATCTGAATTTGTATAATTTAAAGAAAAAGGTATAGAAATTACTTTTTTTGATATTTCCTCAGTTTTAGGTAAATAGCCTTTAAAACTACCAAATTTATTCTTAAAACTACTTTTTAAATGAATAGGTTCAAATTGTACTTTCGTAAAAATACCATTTTCCTTTAAATAATCTCGTAAAGGTTCTCGATCCTTCGAATTTTTTACTAAAAAAGCATAAAATTGATAAACGCATTCGCTATTTGGAATTTTTTCAATTACTTCGATTTCAGAGATTTCACTTAAAAGTTTATCATATAATTCTCCTTTTTTTTTCCTTAAATTTATTAATTTGTCTATTTTTTTCATTTGGGACAAACCTAAAGCCGCAGTTATAGACGACATCCTATAATTATAACCTACATCGATATAGTCCATAAATTGGATGGTTTCAAAATAGTTAATCTTATCATCCTCAACTCTTCCATGAGACCTTAGCAATTTAATCTTTTCATATATTTCTGAATTGTTCGTCAAAACAGCTCCCCCTTCCCCTGTAGGGAGTACCTTATTTTGACAAAAGCTCAAAATTGATGAGTGACCAAATGTTCCTGAATATCTTCCATCTAATTTTGCACCAAAACTTTCTGCATTATCTTCAATTAACAAAATTCCTTTTTCATCTGCCAATTTTCTTAATTTTTTGATGTTTTTGCTAATAAACCCAGCATAATGCATGACAATTATTGCTTTTGTATTTTCATCAATTTTTCTAACTACATCATTAATGTCCAAACCGAAACTTTCTGTTTCAATATCCGCAAATCGGGGCTCTGCTCCTGCTAACACAACACAATTAACTGTAGCTATAAAAGAAAACGAAGGTACAATAACATTTCCTTTTGTAATACCATAAGCAAGTAATAGTGCATGTAATGCGGATGTTCCAGAATTTAATACTAAGGCATGTTTCATTCCAAAGAATTCTTGAAGTCTTTTTTCAAATAAAGGAATTTCAAGACCTACCGCCCAGAAAGAACCTCTTTTTATAACATTAGAGACGGATCTTATATCCTCATCGTCCCAATAAATATCAAACCATGGATAATTCTTTTTCATATGTGTGAGATTTCCCGAAAAATTATAAGGTTTTTGATACTTAAATATTTTTTTTTAACCAACATTTGCTTTAAATCTTATTAATTACAGTTTTTTAATGACCTTACACGGAATTCCAAAAGCAATAACATCAGAAGGTATACTTTTATTAACGAAACTATAAGCTCCAATAATGCTATTGGCTCCTATTGTAACTCCAGGCATTATCGTAGAATATGCACCTATCCGACAATTCTGTCTTAAAACAACACAACCAGATTTATTATCAATTGTAGATTTGCTAATAATTGAACAATGTGGCCCAATTTGAACAAATGGTTCAATAACAATTCCATTATGAGCATAAAGAACTGAAAATGCCGCAATATCTGAACCAAAGCCAATTTTTAATTTTTCTTGTTCTTTTTCATCATAACCAAAAACACGCCATCCATAGATTGTTGGTTCAGAGGTAGGGACTTTAGGAAATTTCCAGTCAGAAAAATTACTTCTGTAATCTAATGGGACCTTTCCTTCATGCTTTATTTTTTTATAATTCCAAAACATTATTTGCTTCACTTTATTGGTATATTTTATTAAACGAATTAATTTTATTAAACTTTATAAGATTCAAATAATGATTGAATAATTTCGCTATATTTTTCTTCTGGATAAGTTTCGATAATATGATTACTTGTTTTTTTTATTTCATTTTTAAAATATTCTTTGTTTTCTAAAAATTCTTCAAATGCGAAAAACAATTCTTTTGGATTTCGATTTTTCACAATAATGCCATTTTTATGATTATGAATTACTTCATAATACGAATCATTGTCACAAACAATCGGAAAGCATCCGCATGCTATTCCTTCTAACAATGTTGCAGCTAATTGATCATGTATTGGTATTTGGTACATTACTGTTGATAATAAAAAAAGTTCTTTCATTTCCTCCTGAGATAATGGTCTATCTATCCAAATTATTTTATTCTCTAAATTAAGATTTTTTGTAATTTGCTTTAAATTTTTAATATATGACTTATTTTTATGTAAGAATGAAATAAAAATAAATTTAAATTCAGGATATTTATCAGAAATTAATTTGAAAGTATATAAAAGTGTTTCATGCATATATATAGGACTAAGCAAACGGGGACTTAGAATATAATTAAATTGGGGATTTAAATCGAATTCTTTTAGAAAAATTGATTTTTCAAGTACCAATTTTTTATCTATCTTTAAGTTG
The DNA here is from genome assembly GCF_054039255.1 of Candidatus Harpocratesius sp. Taxonomy (NCBI): domain Archaea; kingdom Promethearchaeati; phylum Promethearchaeota; class Promethearchaeia; order Promethearchaeales; family Promethearchaeaceae; genus Candidatus Harpocratesius; species Candidatus Harpocratesius sp. The sequence goes on along the minus strand of NZ_JBPLBG010000017.1, from coordinate 12,949 downwards.
AATATTTGGGTGTTTATTCCCCAATATGCAACAATTATCTTCTTTTCTCTGATATGATAATGTTTAATTAAAAATTTTTTTGTTGCATAATTCGATACCATGATTTTATCTGATTTTGATAATACAATTTTTGCTAGAAGTTGAGATATTTTTGAAGATTTATATACATCAGAACCATAAACTACTGTGATATGGGGATGAAATCCTGAAAATGTGGCTATTAAACCATTGTGTATTAAATAATGAGAAAAGATAATATCTGGTTTGTATACTTTTATAATTTTCCTAATATTAAATAATAATTTAATATAAGAAAAAAAGGCTGAGTTTTTAAAATTGATACGTTCAAAATCAATTTCTTTCATAAATTTTCCTTTTTTATAAACTGAAATTAGTTTTATTTGGATGTCAGATTTATTGATATTTAACCATTTATTAATTAAGTATGATTTTGCATTTGCCAAGATAAGATATTTAGTCATAATTGATTTTATTTATTTAAATTTTTCAATTTTTCTGCTTGATTAGACTTCTTTTATAAATTAAATTATTTTAAGATCATATGAATTTTACACTAAAATATTTGCCTTAAAAGTTGCTACAAGTGTAATGATTTGCAAAATATTTGTTTTTAATTGAATTCATGTAAAATAGTTAATTTAATTCGAAAAATTAATAAATAGCAAAAATTTGTTTTACGATTGTTCGATTTCCCCACATTCATTTAATACATTTCTATTTGAATTTATGTAATACATTTTAGGGTTGGATTTTACTAATTTTATGAACTAATGAATATTTTACGATAATTAAAGCATAATTTAGCTTTTTGTATCTAATATTCTACTTTCCATAAGTATATTGTAAAAAAAAACAGTAAATCAAAATAGAATCTTGAATAATACTTATAGGTTTTTCATGAACTTCAAAAATGATCTAGTTTTTCGAAAAGTTCAAAACTAGCGCTTTCTTTTTCTTTTTATGGCACTCTCTATGGTTTCAAGACCAATCTATACAACTTACCCAAAATATTTGAACAAACAATGTCCACTTTGCCATAATCGTGTGGAATTTCTCTATCCTGGTCGAAAGAGAAGTATTAAAGATTTTCACTATACTTTTTCAGAAGTACGGTATTATTATAGGTGTCGTAATTCTTCATGCTATAACTACACTCATCCATTCAATCCAGCCCCTATGTATACATTTCCAGAGAAAAAATATTCATATTCAGTATGGAAATGGATCGGACGTGAAGCTAAAACATACAACATGAATGCTACGCAAATTCAACGCCGCATTTTGAATGAATTTGGTCTAAAGATCTCAGAAAACACAATTCGGAATAATATGGATGAAGTGGACTGTTATCTTTCTCATCAAATTGACAAAAAAACTAAAAAACTGATTACTGAGCAGTGAGAAATTTTATTAAGTTTAGATGGTCAAAAACCTGAAGATGGCGAAGATGCATTATGGCTTTTTGTGGATTTAATTAGTAATCGAGTATTGGATGTGCAATTATTACGCTCAAGTGACCATATTACGTTGCATAGATGTATCCAAAACATCCTACAATCATATGATGTGCAACTTTCAGGTATTCTTTCTGATTAACAAGGGTCGATCGTATAAATGCATAAAGAATATTACTCCAAAATACCCCATCAATACTATCAATTCCATTTTTTGCAAAATTTGCGGAATTTCTTGGAGATCAAAGACAGCTCGATGCAAAAACAATTATCAAAACTAATTAACCATCTTCCAATTACCACGATGGGAAAAGCTGAAACCAGAAAGATTCCAAACATTGGTACTGTGAATTATCGTAAGCATTTTGCTACAATTGAGAGTGATCTTCTGAAACTGGTGAAATCAAAAACCAAAAAATTCGAAAAATTACGAGGGATAACGTCTTTTTCTCGAATTTCAAAGCATCAGGATGAAATTATGGAGATCTGTGAGTTAAAAGACCCTAACCATCGAATAACTAAAATCTTGGCTAAAACAGCAGATAAATTAACTGACGTGTTAAATGATCAAAAAGCGAATTATCTTGGTTGTCAATCGTTATTTTCTGATTTCCAAAGAATGCGAGCAGTATTAAATCTAAAAATATATACATTTAGAACTGAACATGAGCAAAGGTTAAGCAAACTTTTCAAAGAATTATGGAAAAGTATCGAGAAAGAAAGAAATCCATTAATGTCCATCAAATCATTTCTTCCAAAAAAAGATGCCACATTTGTTGAAATAAAAGAACAATGAGTTCGCCTTCACAGTTCCTATAGCTCAGGTTTGTTCAGTTATTATGATTTTCCTGTACAAGAACGAACCAACTCAAAAATGGAGCAGCAATTTGGTCAAGAAAAGCAAAAGTTTATTACACGAAGTGGGAAGCCTAATGTGAGTCGTCAAATTCGAGTTCGAGGTGAATTTGAGTTGAAACAGCAATATGTCCCTAAAAAAGAAGTTCAAAAATATTTGGATAACATGAAAGGATCTTATTCAAGAGATATTGTGATGAATGAGTTAACGAAATTGATACAAATACAAAAAAAAGAATCAAAACGATGGCAATCTTCAATCGGAGGAAAAATAGCCATGTTAAAGCTATATGAACCTCAAGATTCAACCGAAAAAAAAGCTTAGATTACTTTTGAAGATCATGGGACCATTTTCAATGACGAATGATCAATTAAAATGTTAAATATTTTTTATTTTATAGTGAAAAAATCAACATTCAGAATAAATACTATCTCATCCTTCCTTTATGAACTGTTTTAAGATATAATTTATGATTTATTCTTCTGTTCGCCGCAGAATTCAGAGAAATGATTAAATTTAAATCACTTGATTAATGTCGTAAATTATGGTTGGACGACCGAAAAAAGATTATTCTATAATTAATAGCCCAATCTTGATTGAAACTGGAATATATACATCTGAAGTATTAACTAATGTCCCAGCTATTTGCCCAAACTGCCATTTAACTATGGTAGGAACATACAGTACACATAAACGAAAGAAAACAAGGATTGAATATTTTCAATGCAAAAATCTTGATTGTTCTCATCTAAAAGATCACACTTCTGCGCGTCAATTTTCTTTTACATCATCTTGGGCGTTCATTAACTCACTTAACGGTATTTTAAAGAAAATGACATCTGAAATAATGCTGGGAAAAATCAGTCAATCGGCAATCGCTGAAAAATCCGGCGTTTCAAATGCTTTGGTGAGTTTTATCAGAACAAAAATCGAAAAAACTCTTGATCTTTTATATGGATTGGACCAACTGGTTCAAGAACCGACAGATGATACAGCAATTGCTGGAGACGAAACTTTTATCAAAATTAACGGCGTCTCATACTACATTCTCATGTTTACCGGCTATACTACTCATAAAATACTTGGAATTAAGGTATCTAAAAGCAGAAAAGAAAAAGACATAAGAAATATTTTTGATGAAGCAGAAAGAAACACGAAATATCCTATTTCTATAATTACAGCCGATACTTGGGGTCCTATGCAAGTAATGGCTAAAAATTTAAATAAACCGATAACTCTTGTTATTCACAAGCACAAAAAACCTTATGACAAGGCAGTTATTTGGAAAATCGAATATGATAAAAATTATCGAAAAATTACTAAAATCGGGATTAAATGTGATTTTTTTAAAAAGCGAGCAAAAAAGGAATATTTTTATATAAAAACTAAAGAGAATATTGTTCCGCAATCACCTAAAAAGCGGGGACGTCCTAAAGATGCTAAAAACAAACAACAGAAGAAGAAACAAAAAAAAAAGCAAAAAAATACAAAAGGACGCAAAGGTATTTTTGCCCCTTTTAACCGAGGAAAGCAGGGTTATGCGAAAATTAATCCATATCAGAAAAAAATCCAATTAGCTAAAAATGTTTCTCCTGCGGTAGCTGCTGCATTAGGAGAAATAAAGGACCTTTTTTGGCGTAAGTCCATATCAAATAATCTCGCAGAGAATAAAAATAGTGTCATTCAAGCACATATCAACTTAACAGGCCCAAAATCGCCTGAAGATTTAGAAAAGCGTTTAAGATCTTTTATAATAATTCATAATTCACCTGAGATCTTAGATTTACTAATGGTACCGCACAAATTTCGGCCTAAAATTATGTATAATGGATGGTATAATTCTGAATTTCGGCGGTTTTTTGACATTATATTCAAATTAGGAAGATATAAAAAAGTGGGGGTGTCTGTGAATTGATCCTTTGTCATTGAAAATAGTCGATCTGGGTTTTTTCTTGATTTTTTTTATAGTATATCTACAACAAGTAAAACCTTGTAATCTCCTTTTCTTTGAATAAAAATATCTTTATTTTTGGTATTAATCAATTCCTTGTTTGAATACATATTTTCTGGAATAAAATCAATAGAATCGATTTTTGCCTAATTGGATATTATCCATTTTTTTTCTTCATTGGAACTATGTAATTTGAAATTCAATTTAAACAGAGTAAATTCTATTGTTTATTTCTTAAGTACAAATCAAATAGATCAAAATAATTTCAATTTAACATTTTTGGCATATCGGTCCTATTATTCTGACTTCTAAATTTTCAAAATACACAGAAGAATTATTCAGAAAATATCTTAAATCACATCCTAAAGATTGAAAATATTCTCTATCACTTTTGTATAGTATTAAAACATAGATATAATCAGTTTCAAAATTATTTGTTAAATAATATTTGAATTCTGCCAAAGTTTTATTTCGATTATCAATTTGATTATGAGCGATAACCTCTTGGTTTCCTGTATAAACTAAATAATCCTTACCCCGTTCTGTGAGAGCAAAGAATCCAACTTTCGGATTCATTCTGACTAAATTTTCACATTGTTCGATACCTTCCCACTCACTTTCACTTAGTGAATAGTGAGAATTGGCTAAATTTTGGCGTGTATATACTACAAGAGGAACAAAAAGAAAATTGGAAATTACCACAAAAAAAATGACTATTACTTTTAATCCAATTTTTATTTTTATACTTTTGAACTTATTCATGACCAAGAACAGTTTTTCAAAAACAAATGGAATAAGTAGAGCCCCTATCATACTTATAAATTGTACAAATCGTTTTTCATTATACCTCGTCCAATAATAATTTTGGTTTATAAATTCTATTAATTTTCCAAGAAAAAAACTAGTATAAAAACTAGTAATCAAAAATCTCGGAATATTCTTATCTTTAGTATAACCAACAATAAAGATCGCAATTAATGTTAATAAAAGATTCAAACCAAGAAGAGAATAATTGTACCAAGGTACATTGCTAAACGTGTCAGTATTAATCGGATCTTGATAATAATCAATTGAAAACAATTCAATTGTTTTAATCACAGTCGCTATTCCAAATAATATTATAAAGATCCCCGATAAACCAATAATTGCGTGATTTAAAATACGTTCCTTAAAAAAATCAAAGCGATGAAAAATCATTATAAACAGAAATGCGCTGGTGGATATACACAACGGCAACAACAAACCCAGCTTTAAGGCTAGATTTAAGTCAAATAAGGGAAAAATTGGTAAAAAATCTAACAAAAAGAAGGTAAAAAATGCGATAATATTACCTATTATATGTCCTATAAGAATATATTTGGTTTTCTTATTTTTTTTCATAAAAAAGAAGGAATAAACAGCCAAAAATCCAGAAAAAATAATTCCTTCTGGTATATGAATCAAAAAAAGGAGAGTAGAAAGAAAAACCATCATAAATGTTATATTAACTAGAGAAACTTCTTTATTTAATACAAAAGCGACAATAAAAAATAATAGAACAAGATCAACGAAATTCGGTAAGGTCCATAGACCAATAATTGAATATAAAAAGCTATCTTGTGTAAAAAAATTAAGTCGATCTATAATCGACATAAAACTTAGATCAGGAAAAATAAATCTGGTATAATTATATGATATAAGCGTCAATAATCCTCCCCAGATTGGATTAAGTAACGTGAAGAAGAACGTTGAAATCATTGCATAATTTTCTTTTTCTTTACCAAATATTCGTTTTGCTGCTGTAAAAACAGATATGGGAATAAAAAAGTTAAGGGAGAGAAGAGCATACATATTCATTTTAATTGAATCTAAACTTATCGAAATGAATGCTGACTCGAAAGCAGTTTCAATTATATAATCAAAATCACTCAAAGTCGAAGGATTAAATCCAAGGCTGATAGCTAGTGAATAATGATCTGAAATATCAGTTATAATATGCAAATGATCAGGATATAAAACAATCCATATTCCAATATAAAAAAGAAAAACAATCCCTAAGCCATAGAGTGTTAAAACATTGGTTGAAACACCTATGGATTTCTTTCGATAAAGGAGGAGATTACTTGTTGCAAAAGCATCAATTAAACTTATTTCAATTAAAATCCTATTATTTATGGGTAAATTGATGGTTAATAACCAAATTCCTCCGATAAAACCAATACCAATAAAATAAGAGAGTAATTGATGTTCCAAGAAAGTTATTTTTTCCCGTATTTGAAATATTTCTGAAAAAAAATATCCTGGCACTGAAATTAAAAGGAGAATCAAAAAAAATGAATTGGAAAGAAATTTTTTTTCAAAAAAAAGAACATTGAGAGTGTAAATCACTGAAATTATAAATAAAATCACTTGAATCCAAGAATATTGTAAGTCGAAGCGAAAATTTGTATTTTTAAAATCAAATATGTAACACAAAAACCACAATAAAAGGAAAAAAAGTATTCCACTAAAAAACCATAAATTTTTGACATCTTTTAAAATAAAAAGCGAAAAACTTGAAATAAGACAGATAATAATTATAAAGAAATATTTCCTTGAATCTCTAAGGTTCATGATGTCAATTATTGATGGAAAAAATTAAAAATTTAGTAAAAGATGAAATTGGAAGGAATAACTTAGAATTTCCTCATTTGAGTATTAATTTCTAAATTCTTGAGTTCGTAAGTTATAAATTAAAATTAAACTTTTCTTGATTTTTTACGATAAATTTTTACCGACTCTAAGAATATATCCGTTTTTTAGGTGATATTGAATGTAATTTCTCCAAATTCTTTTATATGATTTATAAATTTATGCTTGCAGGAAATATCGAAAAATTAAGAGCGTGTTCCCTAACTTTTTTAAGATCATTTCGTATATAATAATTTGAAATATAGTTACATAAGATAAATCTAAATTTTTGTGATCCCTAATTATGAACAACCAATGGTTCATTTAGTCAGGAAAAAAATAAAAGGAAAGTTCTATCTTTATCTTCAAGAAACTGCAAGAGTTAATGGCAAATCAAAGCGTATTTGGCAGAAATATCTCAGATCTGAAGATAAAATAAAGAAAATCACCAAAATACATTTATCATCTGAATACACGATAGAAACTAAATATTTTGGATTGCATAAAGCACTATTTGATATAGCTTCTGAATTAAATCTTGTATAAATCATCGATAACTGCGTGTATAAACGTGATCATGGAATTTCAGTTGGAAATTATATACTTTTTGCAGCTCTAAATCGATGTTTAAAACCTAAATCAAAAACTCAACTCCTCTATTGGTTTGATAACAGTATTTATCCAAATTATTTTCCCTCAATTGATTCGTATTTTGATGCGAAAGCATATTCAAATCATTTTAAATATTTAACACCTGAAGTAATAAAAAATATTGAAAATCAAATACAAAATCGCTTAATCCAACATTTGCAGGTGAAAATAGACACTATTTTTTATGATCCTACAAATTTCTATACATATATTAATCCTTCTGAAATTCAAATCTTACCAAAACATGGTCATTCAAAAGAAAATCGTTTTACGCTAAATTTAATTGGTTTAGCACTATTCTGCACTCATGATGGTGAATTTCCATTTTTTCACGAAATGTATCCAAGAAACTATCAAGATGCTTCGTTGTTTCGTTCACAAATTAGCGTTTTTTTAAATCGTCTTAAAGAGATGAATAAAGATCCTTCCTCGTTAACATTAGTTTTTGATAAAGGAAACCTATCGGAACAAGCATTTCACGAAATAGATAAAATGAATTTAAATTTTATCGCAAGTGTGCGCCCCAGTACACTAAAAAAATATAAACATCTATCAAAAAATGATTTTGAAATGTTTATTCTTCCTAATCAAAAAAAAGTAGGGATTTTGGAATTTTCGGAACAAATGTATGGAAGAAATCGTCGATTAATTATTATATATAATCCTATAAGTTCAGAATGGCAAAAAAATAATCTTGTAAGAAAATTAGAGAAAAAAATTAACGAAATAAATGATTTTTTCCAAAATCGGCTCAATATTAAAAAGTGGCGTGATATTAATGCAGTAAAATCTAAAATTGAATCAATCATCAAAATAAAAGCCTATTTTCAATGGATATCATATAATGTATTCGAGAATAAAGGAAAAATAAAATATTCTATAAAACTGGACAAACCTGCATTAGAAAAACATTTACAGACTTTTGGAAAATCCTTTTTAATTTCGAATCATCCTCAATATTCAGCACATGAAATAGTATGGCTCTATAGACAGCAATATACGGTTGAAAATGCCTTTAAATATTTAAAATGTCCCTCTCTATTTCCCGTACGACCTATTTATCACCGAAATGATTCCAGCATTAGAGGGCATCTCTTTTCTTGCGTGATTGGTCTTCTTTTAGTTCTTTTATTATTAAGAAAAATTAATCAGAAATTTCCAAAGATTTCATTATGTAACATGTATGAGTACTTGTCAGAAATAAAAGTTTCAGAAATATCCTTTAAGAATTCAAACAAAACGATTCATCTTTTAAATAAAATGTCTACAAATGCCAAAAATCGTCATAAATTTTTAGAATTAAAAATCTAAAAAATATGTGTACCCTAATTTTTTTTTATTTCTCAATTTAATTAGAAATTTTATTAAGAAAATAGGATGAATTATTAAAACGAAGGATCTATTAAATCTCACCTCTTTTTTTATTTATTTCATATTTGACTCTCACACCATAAGTTTCAATAGCGGAGATTTACGTATCATTGAATTTAAGAAATTTGATTGGAAATTATGATTAAAAGTTAAACCAGATAATATTAAGGGATTATTATGACAAATAATGCAAACACGAATACGCCGTTCGATTCCTTCTGGAGTTTTTGGCCCTGAAAGTATTAAAAAATTCGAAAGCAAACTATTTTTATGCTCTGCAAGATTATTTTGAATGAATATCTTTGGGTAAAGATTTATGACTTCTTCTAACGTTGCGTCAACAGCAGGAGGAATCTCTTTACCGACTCGTACCGTTTTTTGGTACGGGTCAATCTTTGCATATCCGCGCTTTCCTTTATCAAACATTGTTCGATATCCTTTACGACCCCGTTTCTTTTTTGTTTTTGGTTTCTTTGGCTTCTTTTTCTTCTTACCCTGTCCGTTCTTTGTTCCTTTTTTTCTTCCACGCTTCTTTTTCATTTTTACTGCAAGATCTTCTTCTGATTCCATATAATAATATTCACGAGTCGCTTTTTTCTTCACAAAATCGGATTTCACACCGATTGTAGTGATTTTTCGTATGTTCTTTTCGTAATTATAATATTCGATAACGACATCTTCATAAATTTTTTTATGACGGTGCGTAATTAAAGTAATTGGGCGTTTAAGGTTCTTTGCGCAAAATTTAGTGCTTCCCCATGCATCTGCAGTGATTACTTCCAAAGATTCTTGTGAATTTCGGTTTGTTTCTAAAAATACATCTCGGATATCTTCCCATTTGCGAGTTTTAGACACTTTAAGGCCTAAAACCTTGTGAGTTGCATATCCTGTCGCCATAATTATATAAAATGAGATACCGTTTATTTTCAAGAAATTCTCATCGATTGCTATAGCATGTTCTAATTGCGGTTGATCAATTAAGTTTTGAAGCCCATGCTGGTAGTCCAACGCATCTTGAAATTTCTTTTTTAAGTAAGTCATTAAACTGGAAGAAATTGAATAATCTTTTGCAATATCGGTTAATTTACCTTAAGAATGAAACAATTTTGCCATAATTTCATCTGAATATATCTGAATAATGCTTTTGATGAATAAACTGGAGTAAACAGTAAATTGCTTCCCTTGGTTTGCATTATTTAGGAAAGAACACTTAGGATTTCGACATTGATAATTTTGTACGCGGGTTTTTCCTCGCTTTTTCGTCCCGTCTTCTCCAATCGGGTGAGATTGGCAAATCGGGCAACAAATTTGAATTGATTTAAGCAATATTTGTTCTTTGTTGTCTGATTCTATCATAATATCGTGATATTTTTTTGTAACGGGCTTTCTTAGGCGACTTGTTATAAGAAATCAAAACAAATATGTGATTAAAACTTTATTGAAATCTCTAATCAAGCATTTCTGAATAAATATCTATCATTTATCTAAAAAACCGATATGTTACTTAACGATATATATTGATATATTGAGGGTGATTTAAGATTGAGAAATAAATTTAAAAATTTAAAAAGATCCTCGAATTTTAAAATTCATCTACCTTTTTTATTTTTAATTTATTGCCAAATATTGATAGCTTCCAATATAGAAAGATTGATTATTTATGGGTTTGTTCCAGTTATTAGTTATTCTTTAATGGGAATTGATAATTTTTCAAAAAAAACAAGAATAAATTATTCTAAACCATTTCTTTTCATTTCTTTTTCTTATTTTTTATTTAGATTATTTACAAATAACGTAAATGATACAACTGATCCATTCTATCTACATTTAATATTTGCATTTTATTTCTTTATAATTATATATATTTATCAGAAGATCCGATTATCAGAGTTTAACAGTAGCAATTGCTTTTAGTAAGTCTAAAATGTAGGTTAACTCTCGATTTATCGTCTCTATTTTCTTAGATCTTATATTTAGGTGTCTATTATGGTAAAATTTATTATTAGCAAATAACCTGCTTATATAACTATCTGCTTTTATTATATTTTAAGAATATTTTTTTCTGACCAATTTGAGATAAAATAATCTGTATTGAAGTAAAATTCTTTTCTTAAGGCTTTCATAAGATTAAGTTTTAGAATTTTCTTGGCTAGACTAATGAATATTAGCCGAGATTTATGTAAAAAATAGTTCTTATTTTTTTTCATGTTCTGCGAATTTTAACGTATTTTTTGAAAAACACTGAAATTTAAAGCCCAGAGATGTTTTTGCCCCGATTCTTAAAGATCAAAAGAAATTGAAAATATTTTAGGCAAAAAAATACGAAAAATGTTGGGTTTAATACTGGATTATGATAATACGAGCATTTAAAGCAATATACTTGTCAATTAGAACAAGAATCAAATCAGCTTCTTGAAGATTATCTAATATAATAGATTATTATGCGAGAAGCGGTAAAATGGAATAATTTTTTCACCAAAACGGAAATAATGCATTTATTAATTACTAATTTATTTGCTTGAGTTTTTCACCTTAAAAAAGTTTTTTCCGAAAAAGCCAGAAATCAAAGGATACTATCGAAAAAATCTCTTTTGAGCAAAAAAAGAAGATTTAAATACTTCTATGGATTTCTCTTTTTAAGTATGAAAATCTTGGAAAATCGACCGTTAACAAATCGTTTTCTTGTATCTTATATTGATAATTGGGAATCTGAGCCAGTAGAACAACAGAATCTGGTCGAGTAATTGATTTCTGGGACAATATTAATTGAAAAACCTTCACCACACAAAATCCATTAAGAATTAATCACTGCAAATAGCCAAACTACCTTCTATCGTGAAATCCATAAACTTTCTCAGCATATACCACAGTTATTTGATGATATAATTCAAAATATCCAGAAAGATCCGCTTTTACAGATGAAAAAAACAGGTGTGATTGCGATTGATGAGCATATTATTCCGTAATCTAGTATCGATATGGAAGGAGTTGACTATTTCTATTCAACAACAAAAAAAGGCACAGAATTAGACATGTCGCTCATTATGGGCATTATTATCATAAAAATATTGAATACCCTATAATGTTTCAAGGTTATCGTCGAATACAAGAGCTTAAAAAGCGAAATTTAGAAGATAAATATCAAGAAAAGAATGAGATTGCAAGAAATATAATTGAACAGCTTTCACAGATGCCAAATTGTCTTGATTAATTTTTAATTAACAGCTTTTTCATGACAAAAGAAAATGTAAAATTACTACAAGGCTTGGAAAAGAGTTATATTTCTCGTCCGAAGCGTAATTGGAAAGGAAGTATAGGAAGACGGCCAAAAATGGATTTATCTGATTAGTTTGAATCGATACCATTTTCAGAATTAAAGTTGACAAAAGTAAAAAATCCTAAAACAAGTAAAGTCAAAACCTATAACACGGCGATATGTGATATTTACTTTCCGAAAATAGGCATACATCGGGTTGTGTTTATCAATTGTAATGAAAAAAACAAACAACAGACATTATAGAACAACATTGTGATATAATTGAAACATAAAAAAAGCAGAAATTCCGTGTATTTATTTTTACAATGGACAAACCGGAAAGGACTGTTAACTCGTTATGGTGTTGAAAATCAATCGATCGGGCAGTTGAAATCAAGTTTTTCGCATTATTGTCATGAACAATTTGCCACATGGCTACATGAACTGAAAATTGCGTGTAAAACGTGTCCGATAGCAAATTGGGTGTATAAACACTTATATATTGGATGTGAACGTTAATAGATTTCACTGAAAATGGAAATTCATAAAGAATTAATTGATATGGAAAACTTAAGTTATTTGATATCTTTCAAACCTTTTGTTTGATCCAATGTCATTAAGTTAAGGGATCTTACATATTTGTTTACCTCCTACCAAATTTACTTTACTTGAATTGCACCTCATGAATGCGCCCTTTTAAAAAGAATGCGATAAACTAAACTTTTTGAATCGCTCCGTCT